>NZ_JBSRTQ010000091.1:0-18145 GCF_055129145.1 Albimonas sp.
GAAGGCCTCGGTCAGCGCCTTCTCGACCTCGGAGGGCATGGGCTTGCCGCCCGGCGCCATCATCTCCCAGAACTGCGAGTGGTTCCAATGCTGGGAGGCGTTGTTGAACAGGCCCGACTGCGCGACGGCGGACTTGTCGTAGGTGCCGGTCACGATGTCTTCGACCGACTTGCCGGCCCATTCGGTGCCGTCGACCAGCTTGTTGAGCGTCTCGACATAGGTGTTGTGGTGGATGTCGTGGTGAAACTCGAGCGTTTCCTTGGACATGCCGGCATCGGCCAGCGCGTCGTGGGCGTAGGGCAGCGGGGGAAGAGTGAAAGCCATTTTGTATTGCTCCCGGTCGGGCGCGTGGGGTTCGCGCCGGTTTGATGATCCCGGCGGGGGTCGAGCCCCGCCCGGCGCGGCCCTCCGGGCCGCATCAGGGTCGTGCGCGGCCCGCGGGCCGCTTCGTATCGTCGGACGGGGGAGCGCGCGACGAGCGCGGCGCTCCATTCCGCCCTGTGGTGGATGTAGCCCTGCGGACCGGCTCGTCCAAGGGGGGGAGCCCGTGCGAAACCGTCGCCCCCGCCTGACGTGGCGCGAGCCCGAGGGCTCAGACCGCGATCAGCGCGGCGGCGACCCGGCGCCCCTCGGCCAGCAGCACGTTGAAGGTGCGGCATGCGGCGGCGGTGGACATCGGGTCGATGCCGATATTCGCCGCCTCGAAGGCGGCGCGCGCCTCGGCCGGCGGAAAGCCCACGTCGGCGCCCGCGCCCAGCAGCAGCACGTCGATCTCGCCGGCCTCGGCCAGAATCGGGGCGAGACCGGCCGCGTCGAGCCCCGAAAGCTCCGCCACCGCCCAGTCCTGCATCCCGCCCGGCAACAGCAGCTGGCTTCCCATCCGCTTCACGCCGCCGATGCGGAAGCCGCCGCCGCCATAGGATTCGATCGGCGGGCGGGCCTCGAAGTCGATCTCCAGCATGCGCATGGCCTGCTCTCCTCATTGCGCGACTCGGGGCGGAGCCTATGCCCCTTTCCCCCCGGCGCGAACCCCCGCCCTCAATCCCACAGCGGCAGCCCGGTCAGCGCCGCGCAGAAAATCAATCCGAAAGCGAGCCTCCGAAAGATCTCCGGCGGGGCCAGCGGAAACAGCTTTCGTCCCAGCGCCACCCCCGCCAGGAAAACCGGGGCCAGCGCCAGCCCCATCCCCACCGCCTCGATCCCGAAGAACCCGCGCTGCCACATCAGCGCCGCGGACACCACCGAGGCGCCCGCGAACAGCACCACGATATTGGCCCGCATCAGGGCCGGATCCGCCGCGCGCCCCAGATAGAACAGCACCACCGGCACTCCCGACAGGCCCGAGATCCCACCCATCAGCCCCGACGCCGCCCCCACCGGCGCGCCGATCCAGGGCCGGGCCCGGCCCCGCGCCCGCCAGCCCGACGCCAGCGCCATCGCCGCCCCCAGCGCCGCGAGGCACACGAACCACCGCAATATCTCGTTGGGAAGCGTCGCCAGCAGCCAGACCCCGACCGGCGCGCCGGCCAGCACGCCCGCCAGCATCAAGGAGACCTCGCGCCGCTCGCAGCGCCGCAGGCTCTCGCCCAGCATCGCGAAGGCGCCGAAGGCGTTGAACACCGTCAGGGTGGCCAGCGCCAGCGGGGCCGGCGCGAAGGCCGCGGCCACCGGCATGTAGACCAGCGCCACGCCGAAGCCCGAGAACCCCCGCACCACCCCCGCCGTCAGGCAGGCCAGCGCCAGCACCGGGAATTCCGGACGCGCGACCGCTGCGGTCAGCGCATCCGGAAACCAGCTCACGACCGCCGGCTCACACCTGGGCGCCGCCGAAATTGGTGCCGGCCGGCCCGGTCTTGTCCGGCTTCGACCAGTCCCGCTTCACGCCGGTGCGCAGCACCAGAACCGAGGCGATGAAGATCGAGGAATAGGTGCCGACCACGATCCCCCAGATCATCGCCAGCGTGAAGCCGCGGATCACCTCGCCCCCCAGCGCCCACAGCGCGATCAGCGCCACCAGCGTGGTGCCGGACGTCATCAGGGTCCGGCTCAGCGTCTCGTTGATCGAGAGGTCGAGCACCTCCTTCAGCGGCATCTGCTTGAACTTGCGCAGGTTCTCGCGGATCCGGTCGAAGACGATCACCGTGTCGTTGAGCGAATAGCCCACGATGGTCAGCAGCGCCGCGATGATCGACAGGTTGAATTCCAGACCGGTGATCGAGAACACGCCGATGGTCAGGATCACGTCATGCACCAGCGCCACCACCGCGCCGAGGGCGAACTGCCATTCGAACCTGAGCCAGATGTAGATCAGCATGCACATCACCGCGAGCCCCACCGCCAGCGCGCCCTGCTGGACCAGCTCGCCGGAGACCTTGGGGCCGACCACCTCGACCCGGCGGAACTCGATGCCGCCGACGGCCTCGGTCAGGGCCTTCTCGATGGCCGTGACCACCTGCATCTGGGCGTCGCCCTCGCCGTCCTGGGCCTCGATGCGGATCAGCACGTCGTTGGGCGCGCCGAATTCCTGCACCGCCACGCTGCCGAAGCCGAGGCTGCCGGCGGCGGATCGGATGGCGCCGACATCGGCCGGCCCCTCGGTCCGGGCCTCGATCATCACGCCGCCGCGGAAGTCGATGCCGAAGTTGAGGCCGATGGCGGCGGTGACCGCAAGGCTCGCGAGGATCATCAGCAGCGAGAAGCCGACCGCGATCTTGCGCACGCCCATGAAGTTGAAATGGGTGTCGTCGGGGATCAGTTTGAGGCGCATGTCCGTCGTCCCTTCTCAGACCGTCAGGGTCTTGGGCCGCGCGCGCGCGAACCAGAAGGCCACCATCAGGCGGGTGACCATGATCGCCGAGAACACCGACGTGACGATGCCCACGCCCAGCGTCACCGAAAAGCCCTTCACCGGGCCGGAGCCGAGCGCGAACAGCAGCACCGCGGCGATCAGGGTGGTGACGTTGGCGTCGACGATGGCGGTGAAGGCGCGTTCGTAGCCGGTTTCGATGGCCCGCGCCGGCGGCTTGCCGGCCCTGAGCTCCTCGCGGATGCGCTCGAAGATCAGCACATTGGCGTCGACCGCCATGCCGATGGTCAGCACGATGCCCGCGATGCCCGGCAGGGTCAGCGTCGCCCCGATCAGCGACAGCACCGCCAGCAGCAGGGCCACGTTGAAGATCAGCGCGATATTCGCATAGATCCCGAACATGCCGTAGCAGGCGAACATCACGATCAGCACCGCGGCGAAGGCCACCACCACCGCGATCTCGCCGGCCTCGATCGAATCCGCGCCCAGGTCAGGGCCGACCGTGCGCTGCTCCAGCACCGTGATCTCGGCCGGCAGCGCGCCGGCGCGCAGCAGGATCGAGAGGTTGGACGCGCTCTCCACGGTGAACGAGCCCGAGATCTGGCCGGAGCCCCCGGTGATCGGCTCGCGGATGTTGGGCGCGGTGATCACCTCGTTGTCGAGCACGATGGCGAAGGGCCGGTTGACGTTGGCCGCGGTCACTTCGCCGAAGCGCCGTGCGCCGGCGGCGTCGAAGCGGAAATTCACCACCGGCTCGCCGGTCCGGCTGTCGAAGCCGGGCTGCGCGTCGGTCAGCCGGTCGCCGGTGATCAGCGCCTGCCGCTCGACCAGATAGAACCGGGTCGGGTCGTTGGCGTCGGGCAGCTTGATCTGGTTGGGATCGGCATGGCCCTGCGCGTCCGTCACGCTGTCGACCATGTGGAAGGCGAGCTTGGCGGTCTTGCCGATGATCGCCAGCAGCTCTTCGGCCGAGCCGATGCCGGGCACCTGCACCAGGATGCGGTCGTCGCCCTGGCGCTGGATGGTCGGCTCGCGGGTGCCGGTCTCGTCGATGCGTCGGCGCACGATCTCGAGCGACTGCGCCATGGTGCGGTCGTCCATGGCCGCGATCGCGCCCTCGGTCAGCCGCACGGTCAGGGTCGGCCCGTCCACGTCCACCGCGATGTCCGGGCCGCCCGCGCCGAGCAGCCCGCCCGACACCGGCTGCGCCAGCTCGCGCAGCGCGTCGGCCGCGATCTCCGCCCCTTCCGGCTGCTCGAGCCGGATGGTCAGCGCCTGCGCCCCCTCGCGCCCGATGCGGCGGAACGGCCCCACCTGGTCGCGCAGGTCGCGCAGCGCGCTGCGCGCCTCGGGCCACAGCGCATCCAGCCTTTCGGCATGCACATCCGCGACCGCGACCTCCACCAGCAGATGCGCGCCGCCCCTCAGGTCCAGCCCGAGATTGACCAGCGACGAGGGCAGAAAGCTCGGCCAGGCCTCGGCGTCGGCCTCCAGCTCCGGCCCGGTCCGGCCGGCCTCGATGGCGGCGCGGGCGTCATTGGCGCGCTCGACGGTGGAATAGAAGGCGTTGGGCGCCGCGAAGATCACGCCGGCCGCGCAGATCAGCAGCACCAGCGCGGTCTTCCAGGCGGGATAGTGGAGCATCGGGTTCTCCGTCGCCACCGCGCGGGGCGCGGCGCGGGGTCATGGGGGCGGGGGGCGGGATGAGGCGCGACGCCCGCCCCCGCCCCCGGCCCGCGGCCGAGGGAGGGGTCCGGGCCGGTCGGCTCAGATCTTCTCGGCGGCCGGTTCGGTCTTGGAGACCACCTGGGCGATGGTGGCGCGCACCACCTTGACCTTCACGCCTTCGGCGATCTCCACCTCGATCTCGGCGTCGTCGTCCTTCACCCGCACGACCTTGCCCATCAGGCCGCCGCCGGTGATCACCTGGTCGCCGCGGCGCAGCGCGGCGAGCATGGCCTTGTGCTCCTTCGCCCGCTTCTGCTGGGGACGGATGATGAAGAAGTAAAAGATCACGAAGATCAGGACCAGCGGCACGAAGGAGCCGAGGCTCCCGAGCGGCCCGCCGGCGCCGGCGGTCTGAGCGTAGGCCGGGGTGATGAACATGCCGTCTCCTTGGGGTCGAGTCAGGGCGCGTCGCGGGGCGCGTCGCAGGGCGGATCTTGCTGCGGCGCCGGTCTGAAATGGGGTGCCCCACCCGGCCCGCAAGAGCGCGCGGACTATAGCCGCGGAGCCCCCCGATGCAAGGAGCCCCGACCGCGCGCTTCCCGCTGGCGCGTGACGTCGCCCCGAGGCAGGATGAGCGCCGGTTGAACGGGGGACGGATTTTGAGCGACGACCAGCGACCCAAGACCCGACGCTTCCCCTGGGACGTCTCCGACCGCTGGGCCGCCCGCTGCGCCGAGGCGGGCTACCCCGAAACCCTCGGCCACCTCGCCTATGTCCTGTGCCTGCTCGCCAGCCTCGCCCTTCTCTGGCTGGTGTTGGACCTCGGCATCGGCCTGATCTCCGCCGCCCGCAGCGCGCCCCTCTCCGACTCCGAGCAATTCCGCAACGTCGCCGTCTTCTTCGTGGCCCTGCTCTCCGCGCCCTTCGTGGTCTGGCGAGCGGTCACCGCCGACCGCGCCGCCAGCGCGGCGAGGCAGCAGGCCAAAACCGCCGAGACCACCAACATCACGTCGCGCATTAACGAAGCTGTGAAGATGCTCGGCACGGAGAAGACGCTGAATGAGGTGGTAATCGACCCCCACTCCAATCAACCTTCGCACACGGTCGAGCGCATCGTCCCCAACCTCGAAGTCCGCCTCGGCGCCCTCTACGCGCTGGAGCGCATCGCCCAGGACAGCCTCCGCGATCACGTCCCGATCATGGAGACTCTCTGCGCCTACATCCGCGAGAACTCCGAGAACCTCGAGGAACTCGCCCGCCCCCGTATCGACATCCTGACGGCCTTCACCATCCTTGGCCGTCGCGGCCTGGATCAGCGCGCGCAAGAGGCCATGCGAACCCCCCGCTACAACCCAGATCTCGGTGGCGCGAAGCTTGAGCGCAACGACCTTCGTGGCCTCGACCTACGAGGGATCAGCTTCGCAAGAAGTAAAATGGAAAGTGTGGCCCTCGACCTTGCTAGGATCGAAAGGGCAAACTTTGTTATGGCGGAAATGTCTGGAGCATCATTCAGCGAAGCGAATATGAAGGGAGCGATACTAATAGGAGCGAAATTGGATGGTGCAGACTTCACCTTAGCAGAGATTGATGGCGCTGGCTTCGGCGAAGCGAGCATGCGTGGCGCCTATTTGAATTGGATTACTCTATCTGAAATCGATTTTGAGAGGGTTTCCGTTGATGGCGCAGGGTTGCAATCAGGTGACTATAGTGAAGTATTGAAAATCACCCCATCAAAGGCCATGAAAATCTTCGCTGATGGATCGATATTGCTTCCAGAATTTGGTGATTTCGTGCGTCCGCCGCACTGGTGTGCTGAGAGGTTGAAAATTGCTGACTTCATCAGCCGCTGGCGCAACTGGCGCGAGCGGAATGGCCTGGCTTGGCCTCCGGCCGGCCATGCACTTGCCCGTCTAGGCGACCACCCCGCCACCCCCTTCGACTCCCCCGTCCAACCCCACGAAATCGACCCCGACTGGACCCCGTCCACCCAATAACCAACCCTTCCGCTCGGCATACGCCCGGTGCACGCGCGGTGCACGCATGTCACCCCCCCTTTCACACGCGCCTTTTCCTCCGCGCCCGGCTGTCGCATAACCCGCCCCATCCAGAGCGACTCGGACCCCCGGAGGCTCCCATGCACGACATCCGCCTGATCCGCGAAAACCCCGCCGCCTTCGACGCGGCGCTCTCCCGGCGTGGTGTAGCTTCGGTCTCGAAGTCTTTGCTCGACCTCGACGAATCCCGTCGCGCCGCCATCCTCGCCGCCGAGACCGCCCTCGCCGACCGCAACGCCGCGTCGAAGGAAATCGGCGCCGCCAAGGCCCGCGGCGACACCGAAGCGTTCGAGCGCCTCCGCGCCCTCGTCTCCGCCAAGAAGGACGAGATCGCCCGGCTGGAGGAAGAGGCCAAACTCGCCGAAGAAACCCTTCGCAACCAGTTGATGTCGCTCCCGAATCTCCCGCTGGACTCGATCCCTGACGGCCGGGACGAGAACGACAATGTCGAGATGAGACGCTGGGGCGCCCCCCGCGCCTACGACTTTGTTCCCAAAGAGCATTTCGACATCGCCGAGCCGATGGGTCTGATGGATTTCGACGCCGCCGCCAAACTCTCCGGCGCCCGCTTCGTGGTCCTCACCGGCCCCCTCGTCCGCCTCCATCGGGCGCTGGCCCAATACATGGTCGACACCCATGTCGACCGCCACGGCCTGACCGAGGCCTGGACCCCCGTCCTCGTGCGCGACGAGGCGATGATCGGCACCGGCCAACTCCCTAAATTCGCTGAAGATTCCTACCGCACCGACAACGGCTGGTGGCTGATCCCCACCGCCGAAGTGACCCTCACCAACCTCGTCGCCGGCGAGATCCTGACCGCCGAGACCCTCCCCCGCCGCTATGCCGCCCACACCCAGTGCTTCCGCTCCGAAGCCGGTTCCGCCGGCCGCGACACCCGCGGCATGCTCCGCCAGCACCAGTTCGAGAAGGTGGAGATGGTCTCCATCACCCGCCTCGAAGACGGCGAGGCGGAGCTGGAGCGCATGACCCGTTGCGCCGAGAGCATCCTCGAAGACCTTGAACTGCCTTACAGAACCATGGCGCTCTGCGCCGGGGACATGGGCTTCGGCGCGCGCCGCACCCATGACATCGAAGTCTGGCTGCCGGGCCAGGACCGCTATCGCGAGATCTCGTCCTGCTCCTATTGCGGCGACTTCCAGGCCCGTCGCATGAACGCCCGCCATCGCCCTGAGGCGGAAGCGAAACCCGAGTTCGTGGCCACCCTCAACGGCTCCGGCCTCGCGGTCGGGCGCACCTTGATCGCGGTGATCGAGAACCATCAGGACGCCGAGGGCGGCGTCTCCATCCCCGAAGTCCTGCGCCCGCGCATGAACGGCGCGTCGCGGATCACGCCGCAGGGGACGCTCGCCTGATCGAAACGTCCGGAAAGGGGCGGGAAGCGACGCCCGCCCCGCTGGACCTGACGCGCTCGCAAAGCTATGTGTCGCGGGTGCATCATCGGTCCCGGAACGGTCCGGGTCCCATCGGGGGCTCCATGCGAATTCTGATCACCAACGACGACGGCATCACCGCGCCCGGCCTGAAGGCGGCCGAGGACATCGCGCTCGCGATCGCGGGGCCGGACGGCGAAGTCTGGACGGTCGCTCCGGAAAGCGAGCAGTCCGCCGTATCTCATTGCATCTCTTATACGAAGCCGATGCGCGTGACCCAGCTGGGGCCGCGGCGCTTCGCCGTCGACGGCTCGCCGGCCGATTGCGTGATCATGGCGCTCGGCCATGTCATGCACCGCGCGCTCCCCGATCTGATCCTGTCGGGCGTGAACCGCGGCTTCAACGTGGCCGAGGACATCTCCTATTCCGGCACCGTCGCCGGCGCCCGCGAAGGCGCCTTGCAGCGCATCCGCTCGATCGCGCTCAGCCAGGCCTATGCGCCCGGCATGGACGAGGGCGACCTCTTCGAGGCCGCCCGCCGCGCCGGCCCCGGCGTGGTGCGCAAGGTGCTCGACATGCCCTGGGACCCGCTTCACGGCTACGGGATCTTCTACAACGTCAACTTCCCGCCCTGCTCCGGCGACAAGGTGAAGGGCGTGCGCGCCGCCCGTCAGGGCCGCCGGCCCGACAACGCCTTTCGCGCGCAGGAGGAGGTCGCCCCCAACGGCCGCAGCTATTACTGGCTGGCCCATGGCCGCGGCAACGAGGAATGCGAGGACGACACCGACGCGCGGCTCGGCAGCCAGGGCTGGGTCACCGTGACCCCGTTGCGCGCCGACGTCACCGCCCATGATGCGGTCGAGGACGTGGCCCGCGCGCTCGCCGCGACGGAGCCCGCCTCCGCATGAGCCCCAACGCGCGGATCGAAGCCGAAGGCACGCCGGAGCAGCGCATGCAGCTGATCTTCGCGCTGCGTTCGCATGGCGTCACCGATCCGCGCGTGCTAGATGCGTTCGAAAAGACCCCGCGCGCCGCCTTCCTCGACCGGTCGTTCAAGGACCGGGCGTGGGAGGATCTGCCGCTGCCCATCGCCTGCGGGCAGACCATATCCCAGCCTTCCGTGGTCGGGCAGATGACCCAGGCGCTGAACGTCACCTCGCGCTGCAAGGTGCTGGAGATCGGGGCGGGCTCGGGCTACCAGGCGGCGATTCTCGCCCGCCTCGCCCGCCGGGTCTATTCGCTGGAACGCCACCGCCCGCTCGCCCGTCAGGCGCGGGAGGTGGTGGAGCGTCGGCTCGGGCTCGCCAATGTCTCGATCATGACCGCCGACGGGGCGCTCGGCCTGCCTGATCAGGCCCCGTTCGACCGCATCCTGCTGACCGCGGCGGCGGAGGACGTGCCCTCCCTGCTGCTCTCCCAGCTGCGGGTCGGCGGGATCATGGTTCTGCCGGTGGGCCAGTCCGACGAAATGCAGCAGCTTCTGCGCATCGAGAAGACGGCCGAGGGCCCTATCTATTCCGAACTGTCGCCGGTCCGCTTCGTCCCCCTCCTGGAGGGCGTGGCCGAGGATATGGATAACTGAGCGGAGCCTGCGGGTCCGGCCGGAAGGCCGGAGAGCCGCGCCGCCTCAAGGACACGCAAGGTAGCCATGACCCGAATTCACATCGCCCCGCAGGTTTTCCCCGCCGCCGACGCCGCGTCGGCCTGGCGCGGGATCCGTCCCGCGACCTCCGTCGCGCTGGCGCTGGCGCTGGCCGCGCTGGTCGCCGGCTGCGGCGGCGGGGAGGCGCCGGAGACGGCGAGCCCGTCCGTCCCGTCCTCGCGCAGCGCCCCTGCGGCCCCGCGCGGCATCGAGTCGGCCGAACCGGATTCGCGCGGCGTGGTCGTGCGCCCCGACTATGCCGGGATCATCGCGCGCAGCGGCGACACGGTGCAGGCGATGGCCTCGCGGGTCGGGGTCTCGGCCGCCGAGCTCGCGGCCTATAACGGCCTGCCCACCTCCTACCTGCCCAAGCCCGGCGACGAGTTGGTGCTGCCGCCGCGCGCCGGCGGCTATGGAGGTTCCGCCGGCTATTCGCCGGTGAGCCGGAGCCAGGGCGAGGCGACGCTGGATTCGCTGTCCTCGCCGCTGTCGGAGCCCACGCCCACCGCAGCGTCGACCTCGTCGGCGTCGCCATCGCCCGCGGCGACGGCGGGAAGCGACGGCTGGTCGCCGGCGCTGGTCGCCGGCGCGCTGGACGGGGATTCGAGCCCCGGCGTCGGCTCAGGCACCCTGGTCGCCGCCGGGGGCGACCCCAACAAGGTCGGCTATCACGATGTGAGATCCGGCGAGACGGTTTATTCCATCGCCCGCATCTATGGCGTGTCGCCCGAGGCGCTGATCAGCTGGAACGCGCTGTCGGGGCCCAATTACGCCGTCGCCCCCGGCCAGGTGCTGGTGATCCCCAGCCCCTCGGCCCGGGTCGGGACCGGGACCGCGGCGATCGCCGTTCCGGGCGCGTCCTCCGACGCGCCGCCGCCGCCGAGCGCCGGGGCCCCCCTGCCCCGCGACACGCAGGCCGCCCAGCCGCTGGCCTCGCCCGATCTGAAGCGATACCAGAGCGATCCCGCCGCGCCGGCGTCCGCACCGACGCGGCCGACCGAAATCGCCTCCGCACCGGCCCCGGCCGACGCGGCCGCGGCCGCGAAGCCGCGCGCGGTGTCGGCTCCGGCGCCGGGCAAGTTCCTGCGCCCGGTCCCGGGTCAGGTCGTCTCCAAGTTCAGTCCGGGCGGCGGGGCGAGCCGCAACGATGGCGTCGACTTCGCCGCCTCGGCCGGCGACGCGGTGCGCGCGGCGGGCGACGGCGTCGTGGCGCTGGTGTCCAAGTCTCTGGGCGAGTGGGGGAACATCGTGCTGGTCCGCCACGAGGGCGATCTGATGACCGTCTACAGCCGGATGGGCGAAGTGGATGTGGTCAAGGGCGCCCCGGTGCGCGCCGGCGACGTGCTGGGCGACGTGGCCCCGGCGTCGGGCGGCGCCGCGACGCTGCATTTCGAAGTGCGGCGCGGGGCCTTCTCCGAGAACCCCGAAGCGTTCTTCTGACGCGGCGGATGTCTGAAAAGGGCGCGGCCCCAACGGGCCGCACGGGGGCCGAAGCGTGGGCGATCAACCCAGCTTCAGGCCCCGCCGGCCGGCCAGGTCGGTGACGAACTGCCAGGCCACGCGGCCCGACACGGCGCCGCGGGTCTGGCGCCACTCGATCGCCTCGGCGCGCAGGTCGTCGTCGGAGATCTCGATCCCGTAGGCGTCGCAATAGCCGCGCACCATGGCCAGGTACTGGTCCTGCGTGCCCTGGTGAAACCCCAGCCACAGCCCGAACCGGTCCGACAGGCTCACCTTCTCCTCGGTCGCTTCCGAGGGGTTGATGGCGGTCGAGCGCTCGTTCTCGATCATGTCGCGCGGCATCAGGTGGCGACGATTCGACGTGGCGTAGAAAATCACGTTCTCGGGCCGCCCCTCGACCCCGCCATCCAGCACCGCCTTCAGCGACTTGTAATGCGCGTCGTCCTTGTCGAAGCTCAGGTCGTCGCAGAAGAGCACGAAGCGGCGGTCGGAAGCGGCCCGCAGGTGCCCCAGCAGACGCCCGACGGAGGGGATGTCCTCGCGCTGGATCTCCACCAGGATCAGCGGGTTGTCGCGGCCTTCGTTGACCCGGGCATGCGCCGCCTTCACCAGGCTCGACTTGCCCATGCCGCGCGCGCCCCACAGCAACGCGTTGTTCGCGGCCAACCCGTCGGCGAAACGCGCGGTGTTCTCCAGCAGGGTGTCGCGCGAGCGGTCGATGCCGACCAGCAGATCGAGCCCGACCCGGCTGACCTGCGGCACCGGCGTCAGCCGATCCGGCGAGGCGTGCCAGACGAAGACGTCGGCGGCGGCGAAGTCAGGGGCGGAAAGCGGCGGCGGGCTCATCCGCTCCAGCGCCGCGACCAGGCGGGTCATCAGATCCTCGCCCTTGGTCGCCTGATCCTCGAGCGCGGTCAGCGGGCGGCCGAAACCGGTCATTTGCGTTCCTCCGCCGCGGCATGGGTCTCGTCGTCCGCTTCCTCGTCGTCGTCCCCGTTCTCCTCGTCGTCGTCATCCTCGAACTCCGCCTCTTCGCGGGCGCGTCGGCGCTCGGACATGCGGACCAGGAAGATCGAGATCTCGTAGAGCAGATAGACCGGGATGCCGAGGCCGAGCTGGCTGAGCGGGTCCGGCGGGGTCAGGATCGCGGCCGCCGCCGCGATCGCGACCACCGCGTATTTGCGGGTGCGCGCGAGGCCCGCGGCCGACACCAGCCCCGCCCGCCCCATCAGGGTCAGCAGCACCGGCAGCTGGAAGCAGATGCCGAAGGCCAGCAGGAAGGTCATCATGATGTCGAGATATTCCCGGACCTTGCCGAGGAATTCCGTCGAGGTGACGACGCCGTCGTCCACCCCGGTATTGGTGCCGTAATCGAGGAAGAACCCGAAGGCCATCGGCGCCACGAAGAAGTAGACGAGGCACGAGCCCATGATGAACAGGACCGGCGTCGCCACCAGGAACGGCCAGAACGCCTTCTGCTCGTTGCGGTAAAGGCCGGGCGCCACGAACTTCCAGATCTGCATGGCGATGATCGGGAAGGCGAGGAACACGCCGCCGAACATCGCGATGCGCAGGTCGGTGAAGAACTTCTCCTGCAGGGCGGTGTAGATCAGCCGCGGTTCCATGCCGCGGTCGACGAGCGCGTTGTGCAGCGGGCCGGTGAGGATGTCGAAGATCTGCGTGGCGAAGATGAAGCAAACGATCATCGTCGCGCCGACGCCGAGCAGCGAATAGATCAGCCGGGTCCGCAGTTCGGTCAGGTGCTCGATCAGGGGCGCCTTGGAGGCGTCCATCTCGTCATCGGTCTCGCTCATCGGCGGGGTATCACCCTCTCGGACGGGCGCCGGACGGGCCGGGCCCCGCGTCGCGCGTCGGCGCGACTGACGTGACAGGGAGGCGACAGGGCGCGACCCTCATGGATGGGCCGCGCAGAACGTGCGCGTCCCGGATCGGGCGGCCGCGCCCGGCGGCCGGTATCAGACCGAGCCCTGGGCTTTGGGCTCAGGGGCGTCGGGCTTGGGCGCGACCGCAGATGCAGCGGCGGGGGTCGGACCGGCCTCGGCCGCCTTGGCGGCGGCGCGCGCCTCCGCCGCGGCCTTCTCGGCTTCCCATTGCCGGTTCGCCGCAGCATCCGCGGCGTCGAGCGAGCCCGGTTCGGGCGTCGCGGCCTTCGCCTTGTCCTCTCCGTTCAGAACCTTCTCCGCGTATTTCCGCGGCGCCCCGGTCCCGATCTTGCGATTCCAGTCGGTCATCGACTTCTGCATCTCGCGCAGATCCTTGAAGTCCGAGCCATCGGCCGCGTCCTCCATGGTGCGCTGGAAATCGCGCGCCATGCGGCGCGCCTTGGACACGACCTGACCGAGGGTGCGGAGCATCCCCGGAAGGTCCTTCGGGCCAACCACGATCAGGGCGAGAGAGCCGATGATCAGGAGCTCGGACCAGCCGATATCGAACATGAATGTCGCCCTCCGAAGGCCGCGTCAGGGGCCTCAGGCGTCCTTCTTCTCACCATTGGGGGTCACGTCGACGGCATCCTCGCCGTGGCGCTCGACCTTGCGGGACGGCTCGTCGTCGTCGGCCATGCCCTTCTTGAAGCTCTTGATGCCCTTGGCGACGTCGCCCATGACGCCGGAGATCTTGCCCCTGCCGAACAGGAGCACGATGAGGACGACGACGATCAGGATCTGCCAGATGCTCGGGGCCATGGCCCTGCCTCCCTTTCCGCTTGGCCGCGCGAAGGCGCAGCCTGTCATTCGCACATGTATTGGATCGCGCGGCCCGGTTGAAGCCCCGATCGATCATTCATGCGTTCGCGCCGCGTTCGGGGCCGCAGAATTCCCGGTTGGAAACACGAAGCAGCGATCACGGCGCAGAGAAAGCCAGAGGCCCGCGCCCTTCTGCGGCAGCCAGGCCCCGGGCACCGTGGCGCGTAGGATCGAGCCGTCATGCGCCATCCGCACCTCGATCAGGCTTTCGGAGCCCATGAAACGGGCCCGCTCGACCCGTCCATGCGCCGGCAGGCCGGTGGCGGGGCCGGGTTTCGGCGGGCCCGCGCCGATGTCGGCGTCGATCTTCAGGTGCTGCGGACGGATCACGATGTCGACATCGCACCCATCCTCGAGGCCGGGCGTGAGGAACCGGCCGAAGGGCGTCTCGGTCTGCCGGTCGCGCGCCCGCGCCCGGATCACGTTGAGGTCGGAGAAGAACGCCGCCGCCTTCAGGTCGGCGGGATGATTGTAGATGTGATAGGGCGCGCCGACCTGCACGATCCGCCCGTCGCGCATCAGCGCGATGCGGTCGGCCATGCGCATCGCCTCCTCCGGCTCATGCGTCACCAGCAGCACCCCCGCCCCTTCGGCCTTCAGCACCGAGAGCGTCTCGTCGCGCACTTCGTCGCGCAGCCGCTTGTCGAGCCCGGAGAACGGCTCGTCCATCAGCATCGCCCGCGGCCGGGGGGCGAGCGCACGGGCGAGCGCCACGCGCTGCTGCTCGCCGCCCGACAGCTGGTGAGGGTACTTCCGGCCATAGCCCGCGAGCCCGACGCGTTCCAGCAGCGTCTCGGCCCGGGCGCGCTCGGACCGGGGGATGCCGAAGCCGACATTCTCGGCCACCGTCAGATGCGGGAAGAGGGCGAAGTCCTGAAACACCAGGCCGACGCCGCGCCTTTCGGGCGGGGCGTGGCGGGCGCCGTCGGAAACCGCGGCGCCGTCGAGCCAGACCTCGCCGCGATCCTGCCGCTCCACCCCGGCCGCGATGCGCAGCGTGGTCGACTTGCCGCAGCCCGAGGGGCCGAGCAGGCACAGGATCTCGCCCGGCGCGATCTCCACCGACACGTCGTCGACCACGATCCGCCCCTCATAGGCATGATGCAGTCCGCGCAGCGCGAGCCGCGGTGCGGCGGCGGCGGCGGTCATGACCGGCTGTCGGAAAAGGGCGTCACGGGCGGCGGCTCACGGGTCGGGCGGCTCCTTGGCCTGGGGACCTGGTTCGGGGGGCGGAGAAACCCGACCAAATCGCTCAGCAGCGCCTAGCAACCGTGGCGGGCGGAGGCAAGGTTGCGGGATCAGACCGAGCGCCGCATGGCGACGCGGGTGGCCGGATCGAAGCCGAGGGCGGCGAGCCGCGCCGTCTCCGCACGGCAGATCTCGGGCGCGTCTTCGGGCGCGAGGGGGCGGAACCCCATCCGTGCGTAGGCGGGCGCGTTCCAGGCGATATTGGCGAAGGTGGTCAGGCTGAGCCCGGTCAGCCCCCGCCCCCGCGCCAGTCCCGCGGCGTGGTCGAGCAGCCCCCGCGCCAGCCCGCGCCGTTGAAAGCGCGGCGCGACGTCGAGCTCGGCCACATGCAGGTCCGGGGCGGCGGTCACGAACCAGGCGAAGCCGGCGATCCCGCCGCCCTCGCCGGGTTCGATGACGAAGAGCTCGCCCCGCTCCGCCGCCGCCACGTGGACGGCGGGGGGGCGGGGCCGGGCGCGCGGCCACGGCCGGTTGCGGGCTGTCGCGGAACTGCCGCGTGCAGAGCGCCTCGATGGCCGCGCAGGCCACCGCGTCGCCCGCGCCCCCGCGCCGGATCACGGCCGGGCGATGGCCGAGCCCGCTCATCGCCGCGCCCCGCTCATCTCCGGCTCACGTGGTCGAGTTGAACGCCCCGCCGTCGAGCAGGATGTTCTGGCCGACCATGAACCGCACGTAGTCCGAGCAGAGGAACGCGCAGGTCTGCCCGAAATCCTCCGGCGTGCCGATCGCCTTGGTGGGCAGCGAGGCGGCGCGGGCGGCGGTCACCTCCTCCACCGATTTGCCCGACGCCTTGGCCTCGTTGGCCGACAGATTGGCGATGCGGTCGGTGGCATGGGCGCCCGGCAGCAGGTTGTTGATGATCACCCCATGCTGGGCGACCTGGCGCGAGGTGCCCGCCACATAGCCGGTGAGCCCCGCGCGCGCCGCGTTGCTCAGCCCCAGGATCGGGATCGGCGAGCGGACGGAGGCGGAGGTGATGTTGACGATCCGGCCCCATTTCTTCTCGATCATGCCGGGCAGCACCGCCTTGATCAGCGCGATGGGCGTCAGCATGTTGCCGTTGAGCGCCTTCTCCCAGTCCGCGCGCTCCCAGTCCGACCACATCCCCGGGGGCGGGCCGCCGGCGTTGTTGACCAGGATGTCGACGGCGCCGCCGGCCATCTCGTTGGCCTGGCCGACCAGCTCGGCCTGCACCGCGTTGGTGGTCACGTCGCCGGGGACGATGACGACCTGCACCTGATGGGCGCTCCGGATCGCGTCGGCGGTGGCGGCAAGCGCCTCCTCGCCGCGGGCGTTGAGCACCAGGTTCACCCCGGCCTCGGCCAGCGCCTGGGCGCTGCCCTTGCCCAGCCCCTTCGAGCTCGCGCATACGATGGCGGTCTTGCCGCGAATGCCCAGATCCATGTCGTCCTCCCGCTGACGTGTCGATTTCGCGGCGAACCCTAGGCCGCGGCCGCGGGCCGGGCAACCCGGGCCGGAGGCGGACGGCCGAACGGCTCGCCCGACGCGCCGACCCCGCTTGCCGCGGCCGCGCCCCGCCCCTATACCGCGCGCCATGCAGGATCTTGCTCACAACGCCCCCGTGCTCCCCCCGGAGATCGCCCGCCGGCGCACCTTCGCGATCATCTCGCATCCCGATGCGGGCAAGACCACGCTGACCGAAAAGCTGCTGCTTTACGGCGGCGCGATCCAGATGGCCGGCCAGGTGCGCGCCAAGGGCGAGGCCCGGCGCACCCGCTCCGACTTCATGAAGATGGAGATGGAGCGCGGGATTTCGGTCTCCGCCTCCGCCATGTCGTTCGAGTGGAACGGGACCTGGTTCAACCTGGTCGACACGCCGGGCCACGACGATTTCTCCGAGGACACCTACCGCGTGCTGACCGCGGTGGACGCCGCGATCATGGTGATCGACGGCGCCAAAGGCGTTGAGTCGCAAACCAGGAAACTCTTCGAGGTCTGCCGGCTGCGCGACATGCCGATCCTGACCTTCTGCAACAAGATGGACCGCGAAAGCCGCGACACCTTCGAGATCATCGACGAGATCCAGGAGATGCTGGCCATCGACGTGGCCCCCGCCTCCTGGCCCGTCGGCATGGGCCGCGATTTCGTCGGCGCCTACGACCTGCTGCGCGACCGCATGAACGTGATGGACCGCGCCGACCGCAACGTGCGCGGCGAAAGCCTTTCGATCTCGAATATTTCGGACCCGAGGCTCGCTGAGAAGATGAGCCCGGACCAGTTCGAGACCCTGCAGACCGAGGTCGAGATGGCCCGCGGCCTGTTGCCGAAATTCGACGCCAAGGCGTTCCGCGAAGGCACGATGAGCCCGATCTGGTTCGGCTCGGCGCTGAACTCGTTCGGGGTGCAGGAGCTGATCCAGGGCCTGTCGGATTTCGCGCCGCCGCCGCAGCCGCGTCCGGCCGAGCCTAGACAGGTTTCGCCCGAGGAATCAAAGGTCTCCGGCTTTGTCTTCAAGGTCCAGGCCAACATGGACCCCAAGCATCGCGACCGGGTCGCCTTCCTGCGGCTCTGCTCGGGCCACTTCAAGCGCGGCATGAAGCTGACCCATGTGCGGTCCGGGAAACCGATGGCGATCTCCAACCCGGTCATGTTTCTCGCCTCCGAACGCGAGGTGCTCGACGACGCCTGGGCCGGCGACATCATCGGCATCCCGAACCACGGCCAGCTGCGCATCGGCGACGCGCTGACCGAGGGCGAGGACCTGCGCTTCACCGGCATCCCCGCCTTCGCGCCGGAGCTGCTGCAGACCTGCCGCGCCGGCGACCCGATGAAGGCCAAGCATCTCGACAAGGCCCTGATGCAGTTCGCCGAAGAAGGCGCGGCCAAGATCTTCAAGCCGATGATCGGCTCCGGCTACATCGTCGGCGTGGTCGGCCAGCTGCAGTTCGAAGTGCTGGCGAGCCGGATCGAGCAGGAATACGGCCTGCCCGTGCGCTTCGAGCCGACCCAGTTCTCCGGCGCCCGCTGGATCCACGGGCCGCGCGAGGCGGTGGAGGCGTTCATGAAGGCCAACAAGGGCCATATGGCCGAGGACAATGACGGCGATCCGGTCTACATGACCCGCCTGCAATGGGACCTCGACCGGGTGG
>NZ_JBSRTQ010000092.1:0-18010 GCF_055129145.1 Albimonas sp.
GCCGCGCCGCGAAGCCAGCCCCCCGGCCGGCCCCGCGGTTTCCTGGCGGTCCGCCCACGATCAAGCCGCGGCGCGCGCCTGCCGGTAGCTCATCGCCTCCGCCACGTGGACGCGCCGGACCCCCGGCACGCCCTCGAGATCCGCCAGCGTCCGCGCCAGCCGCAGCGCCCGCGACATGCCCCGCGCCGACAGGCCCAGCTTCTCCGCCGCGCGCCCCAGCAATTCGCGCGCCTCCCCGTCCATGGCGGCCGCGCTTTCCAGCGCGTTGCCCTCCGCCTGGGCGTTGAGCCGGATCGGCAGACCCATCGTCGCGAACCGCTCCGCCTGACGATCCCGCGCCGCGGCGACGCGGGCCGCCACCGGGGCCGAGGCCTCCCCGGCCGGAAGCCGCGACAGCTCCACCGCCGGGATCTCCGGCGTCTCGACCACCAGGTCGATGCGGTCGAGCAGCGGCCCCGACAGGCGTTGCTGGTAATCCGCCCCGCAGCGCGGCGCGCGCGCGCAGGCGCGGCCGGGCTGGGCGAGATAGCCGCAACGGCACGGATTCATCGCCGCGATCAGCTGGATGCGGCTCGGATAACGGACGAAGGCGTTGGCGCGGGCGACATAGGTCTCCCCCGTCTCCAGCGGCTCGCGCAGGCCGTCGAGCGCGGCGCGGGCGAATTCGGCCAGTTCGTCCATGAACAGCACGCCGTTATGCGCGAGGCTGATCTGCCCCGGCCCCGCCATGCGCCCGCCCCCGACCAGCGCCGGCATCGAGGCGGAATGGTGCGGGTCGATGAACGGTCGCCGCCGGGTCAGGGGCGCGTTCCCCATGCGCCCGGCGACGGAGCGGACCATGGACAGCTCCAGCGCCTCCTGCGGGCTGAGCGGGGGGAGGATGCCGGGCAGGCGCTTGGCCAGCATGGACTTTCCGACGCCAGGCGGGCCGATCATCAAGAGATTATGGCCCCCGGCCGCCGCGATCTCCAGCGCGCGACGGGCTTTCAGCTGGCCGCGCACATCGGCGAGGTCGGGCCCGTCGGCCAGGTCCTCGGTCCCCGCGGGCTCCGGCCGGGGCAGCGCCTGGCGGCCGGTCAGGTGGTTGACCAGCGCCACCAGGCTCTCGGGCGCGGCGACGTCGACGGCGCCGACGATCGCCGCTTCGGGCCCGTTGGCGAAGGGGCAGATCAGGGCGCGGTCGGCGGCGGCGGCGGCGACGGCGGCCGGCAGAACCCCCTTGCAGGCGGCGATGCGCCCGTCGAGGCCGAGCTCTCCCATCGCGAGGATCCCCGCGGCGGCGTCGGCCGGCACGATCTCCATCGCCGCGAGCAGCGACAGCGCGATGGGCAGGTCGAAATGCGCGCCCTCCTTGGGCATGCCGGCGGGGGCGAGGTTGATGACCACGCGCCGGGGCGGCATCGCCACGCCCATCGAGGTCAGGGCGGCGCGCACCCGCTCGCGCGATTCCGCCACCGCCTTGTCAGGCAGGCCGACGATCTGAAAGCCCGGGACGCCGGCGGAGAGCTGGCACTGCACGTCGACCTCGCGCGTCTCGATGCCTTCGAAGGCGACGCTGAAGCACCTGGCGACCATCCCTCGTCCCTCCGCGACATCACGGCAGAGGACGATGTTTTGGTTAACCCAGGGTTAACAAGGCGGCGAAGCCGGAAAGGAAATCGCCCGACGCATGCAGGGCGCCGGGCGGAAAACTCAGCGCGCCGCGGCGACGCGCGCCTCGACCGCCTTCCAGAACATCTCGGCGATGTTGACGCCGTCGAAGCGTTCCAGCTCCTGCATGCCGGTGGGCGAGGTGACGTTGATCTCGGTCAGCTTGCCGCCGATCACGTCGATGCCGACGAAGATCTGGCCCTTTTCGCGCAGCAGCGGCCCGATCCGGGCGCAGATGGCGCGGTCGGCGTCGTCGAGCGCGATCTTCTCGGGCCGCCCGCCGACATGCATGTTCGACCGGGTCTCGCCCTGCTGGGGCACGCGGTTGATGGCGCCGACGGGCTCGCCCTCGATCAGGATGACGCGCTTGTCGCCCTTCTCCACCGCCGGCAGGAAGGCCTGGGCGATCAGCGGCTCGCGGTTGATGCCGGAGAACAGCTCGTGCAGCGAGGCGAGGTTGCGGTCGGAATGGGCGAGGCGGAACACCCCGGCGCCGCCGTTGCCGTAGAGCGGCTTGAGGATCATCTCCCCATGCTTCTCCTTGAAGGCCCGGAGGTCTTCGAGCGAGCGGGCGACCATGGTGGGCGGCGACAGGTCGGGGAAGTCGAGCACCAGGATCTTCTCGGGGAAATTCCGCACCCAGAACGGGTCGTTGACCACCAGGGTCTTGGGATGGATCCGCTCGAGCATGTGGGTGTTGGTGACGTAGGACATGTCGAAGGGCGGGTCCTGGCGGAGCAGGACCACGTCCATGGTCGAGAGGTCGACGCGGGTCTTCTCACCGACCGAGAAGTGATTCCCCTTCTCGCGGCGCACCGTGAGGGGGCGGCCGCGGGCGAAGACATGGCCCTCGTCGAAGGACAGGTCTTCGGTGTGGTAGTAGAACAGCGAATGGCCGCGGGCCTGCGCCTCCTCCGCCATGCGGAACGTGGTGTCGGCGTTGATGTCGACGTTCTGGATCGGGTCCATCTGGATGGCGATGGAAAGGCTCATGCGCGGGTCTCCCAGCCGGCGCGCGGTCGGCGCCGCGCGGTCGGGGGACAGTCGCGACGCGCCGCGGTCGCGTCAAGGCGGGGCGGCGTTCCGGGGCGGCCTTCCTGACCGCGCCGCGGTCAGGCGAAAGCGTTTTCCAGGATCTCCAGCCGCCCCCACTGGTCGCAGATCGCCAGGTCGAAGCGCCGATCGGCGAAATCCGCGCCCCGCAGATTCAGGAATCGCTGCGAGGCCGCGTCGATCCGCCGGAACTGCGCCGCGGTCACCGCATCCCCCGCTTCGGCGAGGCTGCGTCGCGCCTTGACCTCCACGAAGGCGAACCAGCCGTCGCGCCACAGCACGAGATCGAGCTCCCCGCCGCCATGGATCCGTTCCGCGCGCCAATTCCGCGCCTCCAGCCGCCAGCCTTGCGCCAGGTAGCGGCGCAAGGCCTGATCTTCCGCCGCCGCCCCGCGATGCAGCGAGCGCCGGCCGACGCGCCGTCGCCGGTCCTCGGCCGCCGGAAGCGGCGAAACCACCGGAACCGGCACGGGCATGACCGGCCGCGGCGCCGAAAAATCGAGAGCGAGCTGCATTCGCGTTCTCCAACAGGACCCGCGCAGTGTGCCCGCCCTTGGTTAATCGGAGGTTTCCGACAGCGACAGCGCCCTTGCGTAGACCTCTTTCCGCGGCAGGCCGGTGGCGGCCTGTGCTTCGCGCACCGCGTCCTTGAGGCTCAGCCGCGACAAGGCGTCGACCAGGGCCGCGTCGAGCGCCTCGCCATCGGCCGCCGGCCCGACCCGAGGCGGGCCGATCACCAGCACCACTTCGCCGCGGGGCGGGTCCTCCTCCGCCAGCGCCGCCGCGAGGTCGGCGAGTGGCGCGCGGCGAACCTGCTCGAACCGCTTGGTCAGCTCACGGCACAGGGCCGCCTCACGCCCCGGCCCCAGCACTTCGGCCATGTCGCCCAGCGCCGCGGCGGCGCGCCGCGGGCTCTCCAGAAACACCAATGTCGCGCGGATCCCTGCGATCTCGGCCAGCGCCACCCGCCGCGCCGCGGATTTCGGCGGCAGGAAGCCTGCGAAAAGGAATCGGTCCGTCGGCAGCCCCGACAGGCACAAAGCCGTCAGCACCGAGCTCGCCCCCGGCGCCGCGGTCACCGGCAGCCCCTCGGCCGCCGCGGCGCGCACCAGCTTGAAGCCCGGATCGGCGATCATCGGCGTGCCGGCGTCCGAGACCAGCGCCACGCTCGCGCCTTCGCGCAGCCGGGCGAGGATCTCCGGCCGCGCCGCCTCGCCGTTGCGGTCGTGATAGGCCACGATCCGACGGCCGCCGAGCGGCACCCCGTGCATCCCCATCAGCCGGCGAAGGCTGCGGGTGTCCTCGGCCGCCAGCAGGTCGGCGCGGGCCAGCGTGTCCAGCGCGCGCAGCGTCACGTCGGCGGCGTTGCCGATCGGCGTCGCCACCAGGTGCAGCCCCGCGGGCAGCGGGCCGGCGGGCGTGCGGCGCAGCGGTTCGGGCGCCTCCCCGTCCGCATCCGCATCCGCGTCGAGTTCCGGCGCGCCGCGGCTCTCGGGATCGAGGTGCGCCTCGTCCTCCGGCGTCGACGCCGCCTCGACAGGGTCGGGACCGTCCCACGCCTCCGGTGCGTCGGGGCGTGACCCGGAAGCCTCAACGGCGGGGCCGGGCGGACGGGTCGTCTTTCTTGCGGGGCCGTTTGCGCTCATAGTCCCTCGCCGATCGGGGCTGTCCGGCCTATGTCGGAGAAACCCCTGGGGTGATATTGACGGAGCAGGCATCATGGGCGCGACGACGGTCGATCACAACGGCACGGAGCGGATCCGCTTCCGCAGCCTTCGCCGCGCAGGCTTCGCGCTGGCGGCGCTGACCGCGTCCGCGACGCTCGCGGGCTGCGGCGGCGCCACCCGCACCGGGCCCGTGGCCCAGGCGCCCGGGGCCCAGACCGAAACCGCCCCCGCCCCGGTCCGTCCCGGCGAAGGCGGGCGCGTCGCGCTGACCGAGGCCGCCCCGGTCGCCCTGCTGCTGCCGCTGTCGGCCCCCGACGCCGCCGCCGCCGCCACCGCCCGCGATCTCGCCGACGCGGCCAGGCTCGCCGAGGCCGAGGCCGGCGGGCTGATCCGGCTCGACCTGCGCGACACAAGCGGGGATGAGGCCGCCGCCGTCGCCGCCGCCGCCTCCGCCATGCAGGCCGGCGACGCGCTGGTGCTCGGCCCGCTCTACGGCGCCTACGCCGCCCCGGTGGGGCAGGCGGTCGCCGTCGGCGGGCTCAACGTGATCTCCTTCTCCAATACGCCCTCGGCCGGCGGGGCCAATGTCTGGGTCTCCGGCCTGCTGGCGGATTCCGAGGCCGAGCGGATCCTCGAATACGCCGTGTCCCAGAACATCCGTCACGTCGGGCTCTATTACCCCGACACCGCGCTGGGCGCCGTGTCGCGCCGCGCGGTGACCGAAGCCGCGGCGACGCTCGGCGTCACCGTCGACCCGATCCAGTCCTACCCGCGCAGCTTCGAAGGCATCCAGGACAGCGCCGGCGGCTACGCCCAGGCGCACAAGGCAGCCGGCGCGCAAGCGGCGCTGCTGCCCGACGAGGGCCAGGGCCTGCAGACCGCCGCGTCGTTCCTGCGCTACAATTCGGTCGGCGTCGGGCGGGAGTTCTTCCTGGGCCTCGGCGGCTGGGCCGATCCGGCGCTGGCGCGTGAGACCTCGATGGACGGCGGCCGCTTCGCCGCCCCCGATCCCGCCCGCATGGCCGCCTTCGCGGATCGCTTCCAGGCCGCCTATGGCCGCGCCCCGGGCAAGCTGGCCTGGCTCGGCTACGATGCGGCTTCCGCCGCCGCCGCCATGGTCCGCGCCGCCCGCGCGCGCGGCGACGAGCATCCGTTCGGGCTCGACGACATCACCGCCCCCGGCGGGTTCGTCGGCGTCGCCGGCGCGGTCCGCTTCACCGCCGACGGCCTCAACCGCCGTGAACTCGCGGTGATGCGGGCCACCGGCAACGGCCCGCAGCCGCTCGACGGCGGTCCCGCCGAGCCCCCCGTCGCCGAGGCGCCGTCGGGCGCCCTGCCCGCCGCCGCCGCCGCGCTCGCCACCCTGTCGGGAACCTGAACGCGATGACGACTGGGCGCGACGCCGGCGACCCTCCCGCAACGGTTTCGGTTCTGGCCGACGCCGACCATCGCCGCACGCTGCGCACCGGCGTGACGGCCGGGGTCGGGCCGGCGCCGGGGGCGGAGGACGCGTCCGGGTCCGGCATCGCCCCGGAGACGCCGCTGATCCGCCCGGCGTCGGAGATCCTTCAGGCCGACGCAACGCTCGCCCGGCTCGCCGCCGCCGCCGAGGGCGCGGCGGGCGAGGGCCGCGACGCGATCCGCGCCGCCGCCGCCGCCGTGCTGCGCGATGCGCTGGAAAAGGGTCACGCGGCCATCCGCGAGAGGTTCGAGATCCGCCCCTGGGCGGGCGGCGCCGTCGCCCGTTCCATCGCCTGGCTGACCGACGAGATCGTGCGCCTGGCGCTCGAGGTCGGGCTGCGCTGGCTGCACCCCGCGTCCAACCCCACCGAGGGCGAGCGGGTCGCGGTGCTCGCCGTCGGCGGCTACGGCCGGTTCGAGATGGCGCCCTTTTCCGACGTGGACCTGCTGTTCCTCACCCACTGGAAGCGCACGCCCTGGGTCGAAAGCCTTGTGGAATCCGTGCTTTACCTTCTCTGGGACCTGCGCCTGAAGGTCGGCCATTCCACCCGCACCGTCGACGACTGCGTGCGGCTCGCCGGCTCCGACTACACCATCCGCACCGCGCTTCTGGAACGCCGCTGCATCTCCGGCGATCAGCGGCTGGTGGCCGACCTCGAGACCAAGCTGTGGAGCGGCCTGTTCTCCCGCACCGGCCCCGAATTCGTCGAGGCGAAGCTGGAGGAGCGCGGCCAGCGCCACCAGCGCCAGGGCGGCACCCGCTACCTGCTCGAGCCCAACGTCAAGGAATCCAAGGGCGGGCTGCGCGACCTGCAGACCCTGTGGTGGATCGCCAAATACCTCTACCACGCCGCCTCCCCCCGCGACCTCGCCGACAAGGGCGTGTTCACCGAGGACGAGGTCGCGGTCTTCTCCGAGGCGGAGGAGTTCCTGTGGACGGTGCGCTGTCACCTCCACTACGTCTCGGGCCGGGCGAACGAGCTGCTCAGCTTCGACATGCAGGTCGATGTCGCCCGCCGGCTCGGCTTCGAGGATGCGGGCGGGCAGCGCGCGGTCGAACGCTTCATGCAGCGCTATTTCCAGCACGCCAAGGCGGTGGGGGAGCTGACGCGCATCTTCCTCGCCGCGCTCGAGGCGCAGCATGTGAAGAAGCGGCCGAGCCTCGGCTCGCTGGTCCGCAATCTCGGCTTCGGCGGCGGCTCGCGCGGGACGCCCGGCCCCTTCGTGATGCATGACGGGCGGCTCGACCTGCCCGACGAAAGCGTCATCACCGACGACCCGATCAACATCCTGCGCATCTTCGACGAGGCGCTGCGCACCGACACGCTGATCCACCCGTCGGCGATGCGCACCATCGCGGCCAATCTCGACCTGTTCGACGACAAGCTGCGCGCCAACCCCGTCGCCAACCGCATCTTCCTGCACCTGCTGGTGGATTGCGGCGACCCCGAGCGCGCGCTGCGCCGGATGAACGAGACCGGGGTGCTCGGCGCCTTCATCCCCGAATGGGACCGCATCCACGCGATGATGCAGTTCAACATGTATCACCACTACACGGTGGACGAGCACACGCTGATGGCGGTCTCGATCCTCGCGCGGATCGAACGCGGGCGGCTGAAGGAGGATCTGCCGGTCGCCTCGGGCATCCTCGCCCAGGGCGTGGACCGCGTGCCGCTCTATGTCGCGATGTTCCTGCACGACATCGGCAAGGGGATGGAGCGCGACCATTCCGAAGTCGGCGAGGAGATCGCCCGCGTGGTCTGCCCGCGACTGGGCCTGGACGAGGCGCAGACCGACACCGTGTGCTGGCTGGTGCGCAATCACCTGCTGATGTCGGACGTGGCGCAGAAGCGCGACATCTCCGACCCGACCACGGTGCGCGCCTTCGCGGCGGAGGTGCGGACCCCTTCGCGGCTCAACCTGCTGCTGGTGCTGACGGTCTGCGATATCATGGCCGTCGGCCCGGACGTGTGGAACAACTGGAAGGCGCAGCTGCTGCGTTCGCTTCACCGGCGCACGCGCGAAATGCTGACGGGCGGCTCCGACAGCCAGAGCCGTTCGACCCGCCTGGCCGAGGCGCAGGACGAATTCCGCGCCGCCCTCTCGGACTGGTCGGAGGAGGCGCTGGAGGCGGAGGTCGCGCGCCATTACCGGCCGTTCTTCCTGGGCCTGCCGCTCGACACCCAGCTGGTCTTCGCCCGCATGGGACGCGGCGCGCGGCCCGACCAGGTGATCTCCGACATCACCCCGGACGAAAGCCGCGACGCCACCCGCGCCTGCTTCTACATGTCCGACCATCCCGGCCTCTTCGCCCGCCTCTCCGGCGCGCTGGCGCTGGCCGGGGCCAACGTGCTCGACGCGCGCACCGTGACCAGTTCCGACGGCGTGTCCTGTTCGGCCTTCTGGATCCAGGACGGCGAGGGGAACGCCTACGAAGCCGCCCGCCTCGACCGGCTGCGCAAGTCGGTGGACCGGGCGCTGACCGGCGAGGTGGTGGCCCGCGAGGCGCTGAAGCCCAAGCGCAAGGTCAAGAAGCGCGAGAGCAAGTTCAATGTGCCGACGCGGGTGCTGTTCGATAACGCCTCGTCCGAGCTCTACACCGTGGTCGAGGTCGACACCCGCGACCGGGTCGGGCTGCTCTACGACCTGACCCGGGCGCTCGCCTCGTGCAACGTCACCATCGCCTCGGCGATCATCGCCACCTATGGCGAGCAGGCGGTGGACGTCTTCTACGTGAAGGACCTGTTCGGGCTGAAGATCACCGCCGCGAACAAGATGAAACTGATCGAGACCCGCCTGCGCGCCGCCGTCGAGGCCGCGGCGCCGGAGGCGGACGGGAGCTGAACGCATGACCAGCGGGAACGAGAACGGGTCGGCGCCGGGCGCCGGCCCCTCGGAAGGCGTGCCGGGAGCCGGCGCCGGGACCGGCAAGCCGCGCAAGCCGCCCGCGCAGATGGCCCCCCGCCCGATGCGGCTGATGCGCTCCTTCGCCACCGTCGGCGGCTGGACCATGGCGAGCCGGGTCGGCGGGCTGGCGCGCGACATCCTCGTCGCCGCAGCCCTTGGGGCAGGACCTGCGGCGGAGGCTTTCGTCGCCGCCTTCACGCTCCCCAATCTCTTCCGCCGCTTCTTCGCCGAGGGCGCGTTCAACACCGCCTTCGTCCCGATGTTCTCGCGTCGGCTGGAGACGGGGGGGCCCGACGCCGCCCGCGACTTCGCCGACCAGGCGATGTCGCTGCTGCTGACCGCGCTGCTGGCGCTGACGCTCGCCGCGCAATTCGCCATGCCCTGGCTGGTGCTGGCGCTGGCCTCGGGCTTCGCGGGGGATGAACGCCTGCCGCTCGCCACCGAATACGCCCGCATCGCCTTTCCCTACATCCTGTTCATCTCGCTGGCCGCGCTGCTGTCCGGCGCGCTGAACGCGCTGGGGCGCTTCGCCGCCGCCGCCGCGGCGCCGGTGCTGCTCAACGTCATCCTGATCGGGGCCATCGGCCTCTCCGCCACCGGCGCTTTCGACGGTCTCGCGCCCGAGGGCGCGGCGGAGGGCTATGTGGCAGGCCTGCTGCTGTCCTGGGGCTCGGTGCTGGCCGGCGTGGCGCAGATGGCGCTGGTCTGGCGGGCGGCGGCGAAGGCCGGCATCCCGATCCGCCCCCGCCTGCCCCGCCTGACGCCGGAGATGAAGCGGCTCGCCGCGGTGTTCTTCCCCGCCGCGATGGCCGCCGGCGTCATGCAGATCAACCTCGTGGTCGGCCGGCAGGTGGCGAGCTTCTACGACGGCGCCGTGGCCTGGCTCTACTACGCCGACCGGCTCTATCAGCTGCCGCTCGGCGTCATCGGCATCGCCATCGGCGTGGTGCTGCTGCCCGAGCTTTCGCGACGCCTCGCCGCCGGCGACGCCGCCGGCGGGCGGGAGGCGCTGAGCCGGTCGGCCGAATTCGCGCTGGCGCTGACCCTGCCCTCCACCATCGCGCTGATCGTGATCCCGGGACCGTTGATCTCGGTCCTGTTCGGCCGCGGGGCCTTCGCGCCGGAGGACGTCGCCGCCACCGCGCTCGCCGTCGCCATCTACGGCGCGGGCCTGCCCGCCTTCGTGCTCCAGAAGATCGCCCAGCCGGTGTTCTTCGCCCGCGAAAACACCCGCGATCCGTTCCGCTACGCGCTCTGGGGCATGGCGATCAACGCGGTGGCGGCGGTGGGGCTGACGCCGGTGCTCGGCTTCGCCTCCGCCGCGCTGGCGACGACGCTGGCGGCCTGGGTGAATCTGTGGATGCTGTGGCGCGGCGCCCGCGGGTTCGGCCCCTCCGCCCGGCCCGACGCCCGCCTGATCCACCGCACCCCGCGGATCGTGGCGGCGAGCGTGGCGATGGGGGCGGCGGCCTGGGGAATGGAGGGTCTGCTCGCCCCCGCGCTCGCCCTGCCCGGCTGGCGCTACGCGGCGCTCGCCGCCCTGGTGCTGGGCGCGGCGGCGGTCTACGCCGTGGCGCTGGTTGGCCTCGGCGGCCTGCGGCCCGCCGACCTGCGCGCCGCGATGCGCCGGGGCAAGGGCTGAGGGGGCAGGACCTGAGCGGACCCGCTCAGGCCTTGGGCACCACCAGCCAGGCCACGATCCAGCCGGCGACGAAGCCGCCGAGATGGGTCTGCCAGGCCAGCATTCCCGACAGCGCCACCGAGATCACCACGTTGACCATCAGGAGCGCGAAGAGCGACGAGGCGAACCGGCGCATCGAACCTTCGACGGGGCGGCGGGTGATGAAGGCGAATTCGGCGTATTTCAGCACGCCCATCAGCCCGAACACCACGCCCGAGACGCCGACCATCGGCCCGTCCGAGCTCGCCATCAGCCCGTAGGCGACCGCGCCGGCGACCGCCGTGACCACATAGAACAACAGGTAAAGCCGCACCCCGAAGATGCGCAGCGTCACCATCGACAGGCCGAGGAACGCCGCGCAGTTCAGCGCCAGATGGGTCAGCCCGCCATGCAGGAAGGAATAGGTCAGCAGCGACCACCACACCTGCACCGGCGCCCGCTCGCCCGCCATCATCCGTTCCCACCACGGGTCGAGGAAGGCGAATGCGCGATAGGCGTCCCAGCGCAGCCCCGGCCAGGCGAGCCCGAGATCCGAGACCTGGAAGGCCAGCTCCAGCAGGATGAACACCGCCGCGAAGGCGAAGGCGGTCACGCGATGCGCGGGCAGGACCGGGGGGAGCGGGGGAAACTGGAACATCGCGCCTCGTGCTTCGCCGGCCGCGCCGGCGGACATCTGGTTCAGGACCGGCCGCGCCGGCGCCACGCCGCCGCGCCCGGATGTGGAGAGGGTTGCCGCCGGGGGCGCCTTGACCCCCCCGCCTCCCGCGCCTCATAACGCGGCCGCGCGCGATCCGCGCCGCGACCGGCGCCGGGGCGACGGGAGACGCCGCATCCCGAACCCGCGCCACAGGAGGAACAGGAGAATGAGCGAAGCGCAAGAAGGCGTCGCCGCGCAGGGCGCCCATCCCCGTCGGGTGTTCTCGGGCGTGCAGCCGACCGGCAACCTTCACCTCGGCAACTATCTGGGCGCGGTGAAGCGCTTCGTCCAGATGCAGGACGAATGGGACTGCGAGAAGCTCTTCTGCATGGTCGACCTGCACGCGCTGACCGCGACGGCGGAGCCTGACCCCGCCGCTCTGATCCGCGCCACGCGCGAGCTCGCCGCGGCGTTCATCGCCTGCGGGCTCGATCCCGCCCGCTCGATCCTGTTCAACCAGAGCCGGGTGTCGGCCCATGCCGAGCTCGCCTGGATCTTCAACTGCGTCGCCCGGATCGGCTGGATGAACCGGATGACCCAGTTCAAGGACAAGGCCGGCAAGAACCGGGAGGCGGCCTCGCTCGGCCTCTACGCCTATCCGACGCTGATGGCCGCCGACATTCTCGCCTATCGCGCGACGCATGTGCCGGTGGGCGAGGACCAGAAGCAGCACCTGGAGCTCACCCGCGACATCGCCGCCAAGTTCAACCACGACTACGACCGCCCCGACCATTTCCCGATGGTCGAGCCGATCATCGAAGGCGCGGCGACCCGGGTGATGTCGCTCCGCGACGGGTCGAAGAAGATGTCGAAGTCGGATGTCTCGGACATGAGCCGGATCAACCTGACCGACGACGCCGACGCCATCGCCCAGAAGATCCGCAAGGCCCGCACCGACCCCGAGCCGCTGCCCGAGACGCTGGCCGAGCTGTCCGAACGGCCCGAGGCGCGGAACCTGGTCGGCATCTACGCGGCGCTGGCCGACACGACCGCCGAGGCGGTGGTGACCGAATGGGCCGGGAAGGCGTTTTCGGAGTTCAAGCCGGCGCTGGCCGACCTGTCGGTGTCCAAACTCTCCCCGATCGCCGGCCGGATGCGGGAGCTTCTGGCCGACACCGGCCATATCGACCGGATTCTCGGCGAGGGCGCCGACCGCGCCGCGGCGCTGGCGAGGCCGGTGATGGACGAGACCTTCGACGCCGTGGGCCTGCTCCGCGCCCGCTGATCTCAGGCCTTTGCAACTGAAAAGGGGGCGGGGCCGCGCGGTCCCGCCCCTTCGCGTTTCTCGACCCGGCGGCCCAACCGGAGACGTCACGCCCAGGCGCCCCGTCTCAACCGCCGCGCGGGCGCCCCGCCCCGGCGCGCGCCCCGGCCATCGCGCGGCCCCGGCCGGGATCAGGCGATCCCGACGGCCTTGCGCGCCAGCCCGGGCAGATCCGCGAAATCGGCGAAGCTTCCGAACGGGTTCAGCGCCTCGGGCGTCGACTTCCGGTAGCCGTTCAGGTGCAGCAGGAACGGCAGCCCTCCCGCCACGGCGGTCTCCGCATCGGTCTCGCTGTCGCCGACATAGACCGCCGGCCCCTCGCCCAGCGGGGCCAGCGCCGCGCCGATCACCCGCGGGTCGGGCTTGAGCACTTCCGCCCCGTCCGGCCCCGTCACGCTGTCGCCGCCCACCACATGCTCGACCGCGAAGCCGAGCCCGTCCAGCAGCGCCCGCGCCTTCGCCTCGGTCTTCTGGGTGCACACCGAAATCCGCCACCCCTCGGCCGCCAGCGCCGCCAGCGCGGCCACCGCGCCGGGATAGGCGGTCGAGGCCTCCAGCGGGTCGTAGCCGGCGCGGAACGCCTCGAGGAACGGGGCGACGTCGCCGCCCGGCACGCCGCCGGTATGGGTCAACAGGCGCTCGACCTGCACCCGCTGGCCGCGGCCGACGAAGGTCTTGTAGGTCTCCACATCCACCGGCGCGCGGCCCAGCGCCGCCAGCACCCGGTTTCCGGCTGCGCAAAGGCTCGGCGCGCTGTCGGCCAGCGTCCCGTCCAGATCGCAGACCAGCCGCGGCGCAGCGCGCATCACGCCGCCCCCCGGCCCGGGTCGGCGCGCACGATGCGCCCCACCAGCCGGCGCACCAGCGGCGCCACCACCAGCACGGTCGGGAAGGCCACGGCCCAGGAGGTCGGCCAGGTTCCAGCCAGCCAGACCGCCGCGGCATCGCCCGACACGCCCAGCGCCCGGAAGATCGCGACGCCCGAAACGATGAGGCTCATCAGCCCAGACAGCAGGAATCCGAACAGGATCGGGGCGTAACGCGGGTTCATGCGGGACCTCTCCACTTGATCGAACCGCCGATGGGCGGCGTCTGCTTCGCCGGGACGTCCGACCCGCCGGGCCATGGGCTCAGATCGTCGCGCGGCGGGTCCGGCGCGACAGGATGTAAAGCGTCACCGGCGCCAGCATCAGCGCGGCCGACACCAGCGGCAGCGGGGCCGCGCCCAGCGCCGCGTAACCGATCCCCGCCACCGTCGCGCCCGCCGCCATGCCCAGATAGATCGCCGAGCCGTTCAGGGCCAGCGCCAACGGCGCGCGGTCGCCGGTCTGGCTGACCAGCAGGCCCTGCACCGGCGCCATGTAGCCCATCGAAAGCCCGGTCCACAGCGCCATCACCCCCAGCGCCGAGACCACGTGCCCCGCCGCCAGCGGCATCGCCAGCATGCAGGCGAGGCTGCCCAGCAGGCAGATCATGCAGGTCGCGGCCTCGCCGAACGCCCGACAGGCCATGGCGGCCACCACGTTGCCGACCAGCCCGCCCAGCCCGCAGAGCAGCAGCGCGGGCGGCACGAGGCGGGCGGGCTGCCCCGCGGCTTCGGTCAGCCAGATCGCCATCAGGGCGTAGGTGGAGAACTGGGCGGTGATCGCGAGCCCGGTGACCCCGATGGTCATCGCAGCCGCCTTGTCGCCCAGCACCTCGCCCAGCGCCGCGAGCGAGGCGCGGGCGCCGCGATTGCCCGCCGGCAGCATCGCCCGGATCGTCGGCGCGGCGATCGCCGCCGCCACCGCCAGCGTCCCCCAGGCCCAGCGCCAGCCGAAGCTCTGCGCCAGCTGGCTGGCCAGCGGGATCCCGGCGACGGAGGCGAGCGTCATGCCGCCGAAGACGATGGCGAGCGCGCGGGCCCGCTCCGCCCGCGGCACCATCGAGGCCGCCGCCGCGGTCAGCGTCGGCCCGGTCGCCGCCGCGCCCACCGCCATGATCAGGCGCGAGATCACCACCGTCTCGTAATCCGGCGCCACCGCCGACAGCGCGCAGCCGAGCGCCACCAGCAGGAGCCCCCCGGCGATCACGTCGCGCCGCGCGACATGGCCGATCAGCGCCTGGGCCAGCGGGGCCGCGACCGCGTAGAGCAGCGCGAACACCGTCACCAGCCCGGCGATGGCCGAGGGCGGCACGTCCAGCGCCGCGCCCATCTCCACCACCATCCCCACCGCACCGAGCGAACCGACCCCGATCATGAAATAGGCCCCGCCCAGCGCCGCGAGCGCCATATTGGTCACGCGCCGCGCGGGCGCGTCATCGGCATCATGAGGAATGCAGGTCATGGCGAACGGTCCGGATATGTCTGGAAAGCCGGAGCGGGACGGGCATGCTCCGATGAGATGATATGTATTCCTGACGGGTTTTCGGCAATAGCGACGCCTTGCGCGATTGCGTCGCGGGGCGCGGCCGTGACGTCCAATCGCTTTTATCACTGAAGGTTAACGATATTGCTCAGCAATCTGAGCAAATCCGGACCGCTTGGCCGCCGGCTCAGCCGGCGGCGGGCGCCCCGCAGGGATCGCCGGGAAACTCCACCTCCAGCGTGCCATGGGCGATGCCGAAGCGGCTCCGCAGGATCTCGCGCACCCGCAGCCGGGCGGCGGAGGCCGCGGCGGGGTCGAGCGCCTCCACCACCAGATGCGCCTCCAGCGACAGGCGCCGCTCGTCGATCCGCCACAGATGGACATGGTGGACCGAGGCGACGCCCTCCACCGCCTCCATCGCGCCCAGAACCTCGGCGCGGGCGGGCTCATCGGGGGCGGCGTTCATCAGGATCCGGATGGTCTCGACGATGTCGCCCCAGCAATGCTTCAGGATCCAGCCGGAGATCAGCAGGGTCAGCGCTCCGTCCACCCACATCCAGCCGTAAAGCGCCACCGCGAGCCCCCCCGCGATCACCGCGGCCGAGGCCCCGGCGTCCGCGAGGTTGTGCAGGAAGGCGGCGCGCAGGTTGAGGCTGTCTTTCGCCTGGACCCGGACCAGGGCCGCGGTGCCCAGGTCGATGACCAGCGCCACCGCCGCGATCCACACCACGATCCACCCCTCCACCGGCTGGGGGTCGATCAGACGGGTGACTGCCTCGTAGGCGAGGAACAGCGAGATGATGATCAGCGTGGTCAGATTGATCAGCGCCGCCACCACCTCGGCCCGCGCATAGCCGAAGGTCATCAGCTCGTTCGCCGGACGGCGCGCGATGCGGCGCGCGGCGAAGGCGATGAACAGCGCCATGGCGTCGGAGAGGTTGTGCAGCGCGTCGGCCACCAGCATCAGGCTGCCGGAGGCGAGCCCGCCCACGATCTGCACCACGGTCAGGATCAGATTGACCGCCACCGCCCAGCCGATGCGCCCGTCGCCGGCATGGACGTGCGCATGCGAATGGGAATGCGAATGCCCGTGGGAATGTCCCGGGCCGTGCTTGTGGTCATGCGCCATGCCACGGATATAGCCTGCCCGCCCGTCCGCGTCGCGCGACGCGTCGTCCCGCCCCTTCCGCCGGCCCCCTCGGCCGTCCCGCGCGTCGGCGCCGCCTTTCGCCGGCCTCGGGCCTGTCCTAGTCTCCGCCCCAGCCACAGGAGACGCAAGATGACCGACGCCCCCCCTTCCGCCATCCCGAAACCCGTGGTGCTGGTGATCCTCGACGGATGGGGCCTGCGCGCCGAGACCGAGGGCAACGCCGTCGCCCAGGCCCATACCCCCACCTTCGACGCGCTGATGGCGGACGCCCCGCACTCGACCCTCACCGCCTGCGGCAACGCCGTGGGCCTGCCCGAGGGGCAGATGGGCAATTCCGAGGTGGGCCACACCAATATCGGCGCCGGGCGCATCGTGTGGATGGATCTGCCCAGGATCGACCGCGCCATCGAGGACGGGAGCTTCGCGCAGAACCCGGTGCTGAAGGGCTTCGTCGACAAGCTGAAGGCCTCGGGCGGAGTGGCGCATCTGGCCGGTCTGGTGTCTCCGGGCGGGGTGCACTCGCATCAGCGCCATGTCGCCGAGACGGCGCGGATCATCGCCGCCGCCGGGGCGCCGGTGCGCATCCACGCCTTTCTCGACGGGCGCGACACGCCGCCGAAATCCTCGCCGGGCGACATCGCCTGGCTGGAGGACGCGATCAAGGGGGCGGGCGACATCGCCATCGCCACCGTCTCGGGCCGCTTCTACGCCATGGACCGCGACAACCGCTGGGACCGGGTCAGCCGCGCCTTCGCGGTGATGACGGCGGGCGAGGGCGAGACCGCCGCCACCGCCGCCGAGGCCATCGCCGCCGCCCATGCCGCCGGCGACACCGACGAATTCGTGCCCCCCTGCGCGCTGGGCGGCTATGGCGGGATGAAAGACGGCGACGGGCTCCTGTTCCTCAACTTCCGGGCGGATCGGGCGCGCGAGATCCTCGCGGCGCTGGCCGACCCGGATTTCGACGCCTTCGACGCCTCCGCCCGGCCCCGATTCGCCGCCGTGACCGGGATGGTGGAATATTCCTCCAAGCATAACGAATACATGGAGGTTCTGTTCCCCTCCGAAGAGATCGCGAACACGCTGGGCGGCTGGGTCTCCCGCCACGACCGCACCCAGCTGCGGCTGGCCGAGACCGAGAAATACCCGCACGTCACCTTCTTCCTCAACGGCGGGCAGGAGGAGCCGGAGTCGGGCGAGGACCGCCACGTCGCCCCCTCCCCCCATATCCGCACCTACGATCTGCAGCCCGAGATGGCCGAGCCGGAAGTGACCCATCGCCTGGTCGAGGCGATCCGCGGCGGCAAGCATGACCTGATCGTGTGCAACTTCGCCAATCCGGACATGGTGGGCCATACCGGCGACCTCGGCGCGGCGATCCGGGCTTGCGAGGCGGTGGACGCAGGCCTCGGCAAAGCGGTGCGGGCGCTGGAGGTGGCGGGCGGCGCGATGATCGTCACCGCCGACCACGGCAATTGCGAGACGATGATCGACCCCGAGACCGGCGGCCCTCACACCGCCCATACGCTCAACCCGGTGCCGGTGATCCTGGTGGGCGGACCGAAGGGCTTTCGCCTGCGCGACGGCGGCGTGCTGGGCGACCTCGCGCCGACGTTGCTGGAGCTGATGGCCCTGTCGCAGCCCGACGAGATGACCGGCCGGTCGCTGCTGATCCGCGCCAACGACGCATGAGCCGGGCGCGGGTCAGGGCCGGGATGCCGGGCGGGGCCGCGCCCGCCTCCGGCCGGCCTGCGTCCGGCCTGCGCCGCGGCGATGCGGCGGATGGATTTCCGGGGAGACTGCGAGCGCGCCTCGCTTCGCTCGGGGTTCGTCCTGCGGCCGGAACACGGCTCGCGGAACTGGCGCGGGCGGCGGCGATCTTGGTTCTGGTCGCGGCGGGGCCGGTCCGGGCGCAGGAGGATGCGTCCCGCCTGATCGGCGCCGCAGCGGCGGCGCTGGTCCAGGCGGATCACGGGCTCGCGGCATCTTCGGGCGGCGACGCGGCGCGGCGCCAGGCGGCGGTGGAGCGGGCGACCGCGGCCATCGACCAGGCGCTCGTCGCCATGCGCGCCGGGCTGCGCGCCGCCGCCGCCCGCGAGGCCGTGCTGACCGAAAGCGCGGCGCGCCGCGCT
>NZ_JBSRTQ010000093.1:0-18019 GCF_055129145.1 Albimonas sp.
CAACCGGCTCGACGAACTCCTCCCCTGGCACTGGGCGGCAGCCAACGAGACCAGAGCCGTCGCCTGACCGGCAGCCGCGGTCCAAACCGGGCGGTTACGGTCGGCCTCTCGACGATCCAACTCCTCGACGAGCCTTCGCAGCACCGGAAGCGCCTCGTCGCCGAGGAGGCGGACCGCCTGGATCGCGCGCCTCTGATCGGCGAGCGAAGGCGGCCCGTGCTTCACGCAACGCCGTCGCGGCGGAACGGCACGACGACGCCGGCGCACCGGCCGTCGCGGCGCCCCCCCGGAGAAGGGCGCCGCAGGACCCGCCTCAGCGCAGGCCCAGGCCCCGGGCGATGATCCCGCGCAGGATCTCGCGCGTGCCGCCGCGCAGCGAATAGGACGGGACCGACAGCAGCACCGCCGCGAAGGTCGCCGCGTATTCCTCGCGCGCCGCCGGATCCGGCTCGCATTCGATCAGCGACCGGGCGATGTCGGGAATCGACTGCTCGAAATCCGCGCCCAGATCCTTGACCATCGAGGCCTGGAGCGCCGGGTTCTCCCCCCGCTCCAGCATCCCCGAGACCGAACGCGACAGTCGGCGCAGCACCATCAGATGCGCCGAGAGCCGCCCCACGATCACCTCGGCCCGCTCGTTGCCCGGCGCCTGCGACAGCCGGCCGATCAGCTCCTGCAGCAAGGCCATGGACGACAGGAACCGTTCCGGTCCCGACCGCTCGAAGGCCAGTTCCGAGGTGACCTGGTTCCAGCCGTCGCCGCGCGCGCCGATGATGGCGCTTTCGGGCAGGAACACGTCGTCGAACACCACTTCGTTGAAGTGCTCGCCCCCGGTCAGGTCCTTGATCGGGCGGATGGCGATGCCGGGCGTGGTCAGGTCGACCAGCAGTTGCGACACGCCCTTGTGCCGGTCCTCCGGCCCGCCATCCGTCCGGCAAAAGAGGATCATGTAGTGGGACTTATGCGCCCAGGTGGTCCAGAGCTTGGTGCCGTTGACCCTGAACCCGCCCTCGACCGGCGTCGCCCGGGTCCGGGTGGCGGCGAGGTCGGAACCCGAATCCGGCTCCGACATGCCGATGCAGAAGAAGCATTCCCCGGCGGCGATCCTGGGCAGGATTTCGGCCTTCTGCGCGTCCGTGCCGACCCGCATGATCAGCGGGCCCGACTGGCGGTCGGAGATCCAGTGCGCGGCGACCGGGGCGCCGGCGGCGAGCAGCTCCTCCATCACCACATAGCGGTCGAGGGCGGAGCGCTCGTGCCCCCCGTGCTCTTTCGGCCAGGTCATCGCGATCCAGCCGCGCTCGCCCAGCTTGCGGGAGAAATCGGCGGAAAAGCCGGTCCAGCTCAGTGACCGCTCGCGCGAGGGGAAGTCGGCCAGCTCCTCGGCGAGGAAGGCGCGGACCTCGGCGCGCAGCGCTTCGGAATTGGGGGCCTCGGGCGGGGCGGGGAAGTCGAAGATGGCGTTCATGGCTTCGTTCCTCAGTAGCGGGTGATCATCGGCCAGAAGCCGCCCTGGCCGGCGGAGAGGGCGGTGCGCCCCAGTTCCTGCGACCAGCGGGCCTCATTGCCGAACTCGTCGCGCCAGGACCAAAGGCGCTTGGTGAACAGACGCAGCGGATGCTCCAGCGTGAAGCCGAGCGCGCCATGGGTCTGCTGGGCGATGGCGGCGACGATGCCCGCCGCCTCGCCGGTGCGGATCTTGGCCGCGGCGATGGGGGAGAGGTCGCGGCCGCCGTCGAGCAGTTCCGCCGCCGCCTCCGCCGCCATGCCCGCGGCGGCGACCGCCGCCGCGGTCTGGCCGGCGGCGACCGACAGGTTCTGCTGGATCGCCTGGAATTTTCCGATGGGCCGGCCGAACTGCACGCGGTCGTTGGCGTATTGCACGGTCATCTCGGTCGCCCGCTCCAGCGCGCCGGCCATGGCGATGGACCGCAGGGCGGCCCCCAGCGCGAAAGCCTGGGTGGCCGACAGCGGCGAGGCCGCGACGGCGGAGGCGGGCAGCGCGAGATCGAGGGTCAGGGTGTCGCGCGGCTCCCCCGCCACGTTCTCGCCGGTCTCGATCGGACCGTCGCCGGGCGCGAACACCGCGATATGCGGGGCGCCGGCCAGATCGGTGATCAGCGCCACCGCCTTCGCGCCGCGCCCGAAGGGCAGGCGGGCGAGCGTGCCGCGCAGACGGAACCCGTCGCCCTCCCGGCTCAGCCCGGTCACGCCGGGGGCGGGGGCCGCGAAGGTCAGCGCCCCTTCGGGCGCCTCGAGCCCGGCGCGCGCGATCAGCGCCGCCGCCCCCAGCGTTTCGGCCAGCGGGCAGGGCAGGGCGAAGCGCCCGGCCAGCCGCACGGTGTCGAGCACCTCGAGCGGATCGGCGCCGAACCCCCCGGCGTCTTCGGGGACGAGGCCGAGCGGCAGACCCATCGCCTCGATCTTCGCCCAGATCGGGGCGCCCTTCTCCATGGAGCCGGAGGCGGGTCCGACCCATTCCCCGGCCCCGTGTTCGGCCTCGAACAGGCGGGCGGCAGCGTCGAGCAGCATTTTTTCGGACATCAGCGGCGCTCCGAAGCGTTGGCGTGGGTCATGGGGAACTCCTTGGGCATCAGGCGTCGAGCCGGGCGGCCGCCCGGTCGCGCAGCACGTTGCGTTGCACCTTGGCCCCGTTGGGGCTTTCGGTGACGGGGAAGGCGTCGAAGGTCAGCACCCGCACGGGGGCTTTCCAGATGGCGAGCGCGCCCTGGCAGGCGGCGATGATCGCGGCCTCGTCGGGGGTCTCGCCGGCCCGCGCGATCACGCAGGCGACGGGGCGGACGGAGCGGTCCATGGGAACCGCCACCACCTGCGCCGCGGCCACGCCGGGCTGGGCGCGGACCACCGCCTCGATCTCGGCCGGGTCGGTCAGATAGCCGCCGAGCCGCAGCACGTCCTTGATGCGGGACAGGAACACCATGCGCCCGTCGGGCATGATCCGCGCGAGGTCCCCGGTCCGGAACCAGCCGCCCGGCGCGAAGGCCCCCGCATTGGCCTCGGGCGCGTCGAGATATTCCACGAAGCGATTGGGGCTCAGCACCTGCAGCTCCCCGGCCTCGCCTTCGGGCATCTCGGCGTCGTCGTCGGGATGGCAGACCCGCATCCTCGCCTCGGGGCAGAGCGGATGGCCCCCGCCATCGGCCCGCTCCGCGACTGAAGCGGTTCCGGGCTGGGCCGAGAAGAAGGCCAGCAGCTCCGACATGCCGTACATGCCTATCATCTTCAGCCCGCGCGCCTCGGCCCGGGCGACGATATCGCCGAGATTGGGCGTATAGGCCGCGAACCCCATGTAATCCACGCCCGGGAACGCCGGGGTTCCCTCCGCCGCCTCCAGCCACTTGTCGGCCATGTCGTCGGTGCCGAACAGGTGGGTGACGCCGCCGTCGCTGATCCGCGCGACGCTTTCGGCGGGCACGAAGCGCCTTTCAACCAAGAGGGTCGTGGCGCTCGCCAGAGACACCAGCGCCACGGTGAACCCGAAGGCCCCGGCGAAGGGAATGGAGAGCATCGGCCGCGATCCCGCCGGCTCCGGCAGCAGTTTCGCGCCGATATCGCGGGCCTGCGCGGCCAGCCGCTCATGCGAATGCAGCACCAGCTTGGGGCCCGACGTGGTGCCCGAGGTCGCGAACACCATCGCCACGTCGCCCGGCGCGGCCTCGTCGAAGGGCGCCGCGGAGAGCGCGTCCCCCTCGCCCATCGCCGCCTGAGCGACTCCGGTCAGGATCTCCCCCGAAAACTCCGCCGTCACCACCAGCGCGATGGAGGCTCGCGCCTCCGCCGGGATATCCGACAAAATCTCCGCCCACGGTGCCTCGCCGGCCTCTCCTTCGACGATCAGCGCCTTGATCCGGGACTGTTCGATCAGCTTGCCCAGATCGCCGGTCCTGAGCCGCGGGTTCAGCGCGAAGACCCCCGCCCCCAGCCGCCAGCAGGCGAGCGCCGCCACCATCCATTCCGGCCGGTTGGGCATCCAGAGCCCCACCCGGTCGCCCCGCGCCACACCCCGCGCCGCCAGCAGCCGGCCCAGCCGGGCGGAGCGGGAGGCGAGGTCGCCATAGCTCGCCGACCCCTCCTCGAAGGCCAGCGCCACCCGATGGGCGGGGGCCGCGTCGGCCAGACCCGCGAGCGTCAGGGCCGCGCTCATGCCTGCCCCCGCGCCGCGGCCTCGGCCAGCACGTCGCGCGCGATCACCAGTTTCTGCACCTCGGAGGCGCCTTCGTAGATCCGCATGGGCCGCACCTCCCGATAAAGCTGTCCGATGATCCCGCCTTCCAGCACGCCCATGCCGCCATGCAGCTGCACCGCCGCATCGACCACCCGCTGCGCCGCCTCGGTCGCGACCAGCTTGGCGATGGAGGCTTCGCGCGTCGCGCGCCCGCCCTTCACGTCCTTGGTCCAGGCGGCGCGGTAGACCGCGAGCGCCGCCGTCTCGATATCCACCTGGCAATCGGCGAGCTTGGTCTGCACCGACTCGATCTCGGCCATGGTCTTCCCGAACATCCGGCGGGACCGCACCCGGGCCAGCGTCTCGTCCATCGCGCGCCGCGCCACGCCCACCGCCGCCGCCCCCACCGTGGGGCGGAAATGGTCGAAGGTGGCCATGGCGAGCTTGAAGCCGTCTCCCGGTTTTCCAATGATCGCGGATTTCGCCACCCGCGCCCCGTCGAACGTCAGCCGCCCGATGGGGTGGGGCACGATCAGGTCGAAGGGCTCGGCGGTCAGGCCCGGGGTGTCCGCGTCCACCACCATCGCGGTCAGCCCGCGGGGGCCGGGGGCTTCGCCGGTCCGGGCCAGCACCACGTAATGGTCGGCGATCCCGGCGTTGGAGATCCAGGTCTTTTCGCCGGTCAGCACATAGGCGTCGCCGTCGTCGCGCGCCTCGGTCGCCATGGCGGCGACGTCTGACCCGGCCTCGGGCTCCGAGATCGCCAGCCCGGCCACCTTCTCCCCCCGCCGCGCGGGCCCGAGATAACGGTCCCGCAGCGCGTCGGACCCGAAGAGCGCGATCGGCCCCGTGCCGAGCCCCTGCATGGCGAACATGGTGTCGGCGAGGACCGAGGCGTAGGCGAGCCCCTCCCGCGCCGCGCAGAGCGCCCGCACGTCGAAGGCGTAGGCCCCGCCGCGCGCCTCGGGCACCGCGATGTCCAGCAGCCCCGCCGCGCCCAGATCCCGCACCAGTCCGCGCGCCTGCTCGGCCAGCGGGCCCGCCCCGTGCCCGCCGATCCCTTCGGCGAAACCCGCGACCCGCGCCGCCTCGGCGTGGTGCGAGGGCTCGAGGAACGGCCAGTCCCAAAGGTTCCATGCCATGCGTCGTCTCCTACCCGGTCCGGCGCGCATCGAGCCGCCTTCGCCCACGCTCGTCCGGCGCGGTTGTCAGGGGAAGGGATAAAGGCCGGGTCGGCTCCCTGCAAGAAATTTCCGATATCAGAAAGAATTTCTGTATTGAGAAAAGTGGCGATCCTGCTATCACGGGGATCCGAAGCAACTCCGCGAGGCGCCATGCGCGACGAGACCGGCCGGATCGCCCCCGCTCCCGCCCCCCAGGTGCGCCCGGTGGTCAACGCGCTGCGCATCCTGCGAAGGCTTGGCGCGGACGGGCGGGGGGAGACGCTGTCGGAAATCGCCCGGGGGCTGGAGATCAACGTCTCCACCTGCCGGTCGATCCTGCTGACCCTGGCCGCCGAAGGGGTGCTCGCCTACGACCCGACCCGCAAGACCTATGCGCTGGGGCTGGGCGCGGTGCGTCTGGCCCAGAGCGCGCTGACCGATGCCGGGCGCTTGTCGGCGGCGCGGCCCCTGCTGCAGGGGCTCGCGGATCGCTACGCGGTCACGGCGACGCTGCTGCGCCCGCATGGCGGCGAGCGGGTGCTGCTGGCCGAGATCGCGCAGGGCGCCGCCGACCTGCAGATCCAGATGCGCCCCGGCCAGCGCCTGCCGCGGTTTCTGGGGGCTTTCGGGCGGATGTACGCCGCCCTCTCGGGCCTCGACCGGCAGGCGGTGCAGGCGGAGTTCGCCCCCCTCCGCTGGGCGTCCCCCCCGCCGTTCGAGACCTATTGGCGCGACGTGGAGGCCGCCCGGATCCAGGGCTGGGCGGCGGATGACGGCTGCTTCACCCGCGGCGTGCTCTCCTACGCCGCCCCGGTGCGGGCGGCGGACGGGGCGGGGACGCTGGGCGTGGTGGCGACCATGTTCCGTTCCCAGCACGACCCCGAAACGCTCGCCCGCCTCCGCGCCGACCTTCTTGCGCTCTGCGCCCGGCTCGACGACCTGTTCTGACCGCGCTCCGCGGGCGCGCCCGTCGCGCGGCGCCCGGTTCAGCCCGGACCCGCCCCGCCCGCCAGATCCGGCGCCCGACCCGCCGTCGCCCCCGCATCCACCGGCAGCACCACACCGGTGATCCATCGCGCCGCGTCCGAACTCAGAAACGCCACCGCCTCGCCCACATCCCAGCCCGAGCCCTCCACCTGCAGGATCGAGCGTTTGCGCCGCGCCTCCCGCCGCGCCTCCGTCATCCCCGCGCCATAGACCATCGGCGTGAACACCATGCCCGGGCAGATGCAGTTCACCCGCACCCCGTCCCCGCCGTGATGCGCGGCCATGGCGCGGGTCATGTTGATCACCGCCCCCTTGGCGGTCGGATAGAGCAGATGCGGATGCCCCCCCTGCATCCCCGCCACCGAGGAGATGTTGACGATCGATCCGCCCCCCTCCGCCTTCATGTGCGGCAGGCAGTGCCGGGCCATCAGCATCATCGAGGTGACGTTGACCTTCATCGCCTGGTCCCATTCGTCGAGATCGAGCGCATCCGCATAGCCCAGCGGCCCGCGCACCCCGACATTGTTCACCAGAATGGTCGGCGCGCCGAGCGTCTGGGCGATCTGCGCCACCGCCGCAGCGCAGTCGGCATCCACCGCCACGTCGCAGGCGAAAACCTGCGCCACGCCGCCCTCCGCCTCGATCATCTCCCGGGTCCGCGTCGCCGCCGCCTCGGTCCGGTCGAGCAGCGCCACGCGCGCCCCCCGCCGCGCCAGCAGGATCGCCGCCGCGCGCCCGTTGCCGATGCCGGCCGTCTGCGAGCCGGCGCCGGTCACCACCGCCACGCGGCCGTCGAGCCGGCTGGCGTCGCCATGCTCCATGTTCGGATCGTCGATCATCTGGGGTCTCCTCCCGTGTCGCCGGATCGTCGCGCCCGGCCTTGGGGGAGGAGATTAGCCGCATCCGCGCGCCAGGACGCAAGGTGCGCGCGGGCCTCCGGCCGGGGCGACCACCCGCGAGGGCGCGCCGTTCGGGGCCGTGATGAACCGCGTCCGCCCCCGGGCGAACCTGCGGGCTTTTCGACATCGCCACCGCCTCGACCGCCCGGTTCGTGGCCGACCCCGCCTCAGCCCGCCATCGCGTCGGACACCGAAAGCCGCTCCTCCGCCGGCCCCCCCGCCTCTGGGCGATGGACTGCCTGCCGGTCGGCGTGGAAAGCTCGCTCACCTGATATTCCGACCCTGCAGGCGGCGGCGCCCGTCGCCGCCCGCTGACCGAGGAGCGCGCCATGGACCCCATCGGACCCGACCTGATCGTGGAGGCGGGGCACGTCCTGCGCGGCCTCGACCCCGCGGGCGCCATGGTCTCGGCCCGCGACGCCGCGATCCGGATCGAGGCCGGGCGCATCGCGCAGATCGGGCCGGTGGCGGAGATCGTCGCCGGGCGCGAAAACCTGCTCCGGATCGGCGGGCCCGGCCTGATCGCCATGCCCGGCCTCACCAACGGCCACCACCATTTCGGCCTGACGCCGCTGATGGCCGGCGTGCCCTTCGCGCCGCTGGAGCTGTGGCTGCCGCGCTTCCGGGCGATGCGCACGCTGCCGTTGCGGCTCGACACGCTCTATGCCGCCATCGAGATGCTTGAGAGCGGGACGACGGTAGTCCACCACATCCACTCGGGCCTCCCCGCCGATCCCGACGCCTGGGGCGGGATCGCGGACGCCGTGCTGGGCGCCTATGGCGAGATCGGGATGCGCGCCGGGTTCAGCTGGATGATGCGCGACCGCAACGTGCTCGCCTATGCGCCCGACGCCGAGGTGCTGGGGCGGATGCCGGCCGATCTGCGGGACTGGGTCGCGCCGGGGCTGGCGCCGTCCCGCACCCCGATCCGCGCCTACATGGATTTCTTCCAGCGCCTGCGCGCCGGCTGGGCGGGGTCGGACCGGGTGCGCATCGCGCTCGCGCCCGCCAACCTGCACTGGATGTCGGACGCCGCCCTGACGGAGGTCTTCGGGACCGCCGCCGACGCGGCCGCGCCGGTGCACATGCACTTGCTGGAGACCCGCCGCCAGGCCGAGTTTTCGCGGGCCGTCAACGGCTGCGGCGCGGTGGAGCATCTGCACGCGCTGGGCTGCCTCGCCCGCAACGTGACGCTCGGCCATGGCAACTGGATGACCGAAGCCGAGCTCGATCTGGTGGCGGATTGCGGCTGCATCCTCTGCCACAACGCGTCCTCCGGCCTGCGGCTCGGCTCCGGCATCGCGCCGGTCAACGCGCTCAGGGCGCGAGGGGGGCGCGTGGCGCTGGGGATCGACCAGTCCAACATCGCCGACGACCGGGACATGACGCTCGAGATGAAACTGGTCTGGGCCCTGCACCGGGAGACGGGGATGTTTTCGAATCGCCCCGACGCGGCGGCGGTGCTGGGCATGGCGACCGAACACGGGGCGGCCTCGGCCGGCTTCGGCGGCTTCGCCGGCCGGCTCGACCCCGGATATGCCGCGGACATCGTGCTGATGTCCGAGCGTACCCTCGCCCGGCCGCGGATCAGCCCGCGCACGCCCATGGAAGAGCAGGTGCTGCATCGCGGCTCCCGCGCCGCCATCGACACCGTGCTGGTGGGCGGCGAGGTCGTGGTCGCGGGCGGACGGGTCACGCGCATCGACCGCGACGCGGTGATGGACGAGATCGACGCGATCCTCGCCCGCCCGGAGACCGAGGCCGAGGCCCATGCCTGGCGCATGGCCGACCGCCTCGTCGCCCATCTGGAAGCCGAGCATCGCGCCCACGGTTTCCCCGACGATCCGCGGCCCTTTCGCTGCAACGCGCTTGGCGGATAAATCCCCGTAAGTGAAGCGCAAATCGTCATCGCCCCCGCCCTCGCCCCCTCCCCCGCCGCCGGGACCTGGACCCTGCCTCTGGAAGACACGCCCTGCCATCCCGTTCCCCCAATCCCGTTCGCCGGAGCCCCCCCATGCTGACCGACGCCGACCGCCGCTTCCTGCGCATCGCCTATGACGAGGCTCTGGCCGGGTTCGAGGAGGGCGGCTGCCCCATCGGCTCGGTGCTGGCGCGGGGCGCGACGCTCGTCTCGCGGGGGCGCAACCAGCGGGTGCAGGGCGGCGACCCCATCGCGCATGGCGAGATGGACGCGCTGCGCAAGGCCGGGCGGCAGCGGACCTACAAGGACACCACGCTTTATACGTCGCTCAGCCCTTGCATGATGTGCTCGGGGACCATCGTGCAGTTCGGGATACCGCGGGTGGTGATCGCCGAGAACGTCACCTTCGGCGGCAACGAGGACTTCTTGCGGGCCCGCGGCGTCGAGGTCGTCGTCGCCGACGATCCCGACTGCATCGCCCTGATGACCCGCTTCATCGCCGAGAAGCCGGAGCTCTGGGCCGAGGACATCGCGGAGGATTGACGGGCGCGCGGTCGGGGCCGTGAAGGCGGGTTCGCACCCGCCCTGCGTCGGGTGGAACCGTCCTTCCCGCAGGCGTAGGGCGGGTGCGAACCCGCCTTTCGGCGCGCTCAGGAGAAGGCCAGCGCCTCGCCCTCCGGCGGCATCACCTCGAAGATGTTCAGGGTCAGCGAGATCAGCGAATAATAGCCCAGAATCCCCACCAGATCGACGAGCCCGTCCTCGCCGAGCGCGGCCGCCGCGCGGGCGTAGGTGGCGTCGGAGACGCGGCGCGCGGTCTGCGCCTCATGGGCGAAGGCGTGGACCGCGGCCTCGTCCTCGGCGGCGAATGGCGGGGTCTCGCCGATCCGCAGCGCCTCGATCACTTCGGGGGAGAGCCCGCCTTCCAGCGCCGGCCCCTTGTGCGCCCACCACTCGAATTCCGCCGACCAGATGCGGGCCATGGTCAGGATCGCCAGTTCCGACAGGCGCGGCGGCAGCGAGGTGCCATAGCGGCAATAGGCCCCCAGCTCCTGCGCCCGGGCGGCGAGGTCGGGACGGCGCAGCCACACCGCGAGCGGGCCTTCGACCCGGCCGCGGGGGCCCGACGCGATGGCGTCATGCACCTCGCGCTGGCGCGGGGTCATGTCGGCGGGGGCGGGGGGCGCGATGCGGGGCATGACGGGCGGCTCCGGTCTGGGTCAGGGGGCTGGATCTCGGGAACCGCGACGTTGCCCCGCCGGCGCGGCCGGGTCCAGAGGCCCCCGCCGGCGCGCCAGGCCGCCCCGCCGACGGGATCCGGGCCTCTTTCATGAATGCGGCCGCGAATGTGGCGAAAATGTTGCGAAATCGCGCGAAAACAGGATGGCAAAATCCGGACAATCGTTAAAGCTATGTCAATCCGGACGGGCGCGCGCCCAGGGTCGGCCCGCGGCTTCGCGGCGGCGGCGAGGACGGCGCGCAGCCCGTGGCGGACAGGGGAACGCCGGATGGCGGACCCCGGCGTATGGAAGTCCGGCGCCCGCCGAAACGATGCGAGGCGCTGCGTAATGGACGAGAGGCTGCGACTGATGACGTTCGTGAACATGCGGGCCCTGCTGGCGGCCGGCGCGCTGGTGATGGCGGGGACCGGCGCGGCCTCGGCCATCACCGTCGCGCCGCGGGTCGCGTCGATGGAATCGCTGGTGGCGACCTCCTACGGAAGCTTCGACATCGAGCTGGATTACGGCGCGACGACGCCCGACCCGACCTATGCGGCGGCATTCGCCGCGGCGGAGCTGTTCTGGGAAAGCCAGATCTCCGGCTATCGGCTGGAATCGACCGCCAACGCCGCCGCCTCCCAGCCGCTGACGATCTCGATCACGCTGGGGTCCATCGACGGCGCGGGCAACATCCTGGGCGGGGCCGCGACCACGTTCGTGTGGAACGACACCGACTACAAGACCGCCCGCGCCGGCATCATGCAGTTCGACACCGACGATCTGGTGTCGATGTCCTCGACGCGGCTGGAACTCCTGATCATCCACGAGATGGCGCATGTGCTCGGGCTGAACGCGACCATCTGGGAGCTGAACGGGGTCGTCGCCGGCGTGGTGACGTCGGGAGGGACCGACTACTACACCCAGTATGTCGGCGAGAGCGGGCTGGCCGCCTACGTGATCGAAAGCGGCGCCTCCGCCACCTCGATCAAGCTGGAGGACGAGGGCGCCGCCGGCACCCGCGGCACGCATTGGAACGAGGAGTCGTTCCTCGGCTCCTATTCCGACAAGGGCAATCCGGAGCTGATGACCGGCTGGCTGGGCAGCGACGCCTATATTTCGCAGACCACCTTGTTCGCGCTGCAGGATGTGGGCTTCGCGCTGGCGAGCGCGTCGCCGGTGCCGCTGCCCGCGGCGGGGGGGCTGCTGGCGGCCGGGGTCGGGCTGCTCGGCCTGACGCGCCGGCGGCGGGTCGTCACGGCCTGAGGGGGGCGATGCCGGAGAAAGCAGGGGCGGGCCGCCGGCTCGCCCCTTTCGCGTTTCAGGGGCGGGGCGGCAGGATGCGGCGTTCGCGCAGGCCCTCGAAGGTCTCGCGGAACATGTCCTCGGTGTCCTGGCATTCGTGAAAGCCGGCCTGGCGGAGCTTGATCGTGCTCAGGATCTGCGGGTCTCGGGCGCGGGTTCCGCCATGGGCGAGGATGCGGTCGGCGTAGTGATGCGACTCCCCCAGCAGGGCGGGCAGGTCGGCGACGGCGAGGTCGTGGCGCGCGGCGATCCGGGCCCAGGCCTCGGCCTGTTCGGGCAGCCATCGCGCCAGCGACAGGGGCGCGGGCTCGGCCGGCGCCGCGCCGAGCGCTTCGGCGATGGCGGGCCAGAGCTGGCGCCAGTCGGCGACGTCGCCATTGGCGATGTTGAAGGTCTCGAAGGCCGCCGCGGGGGCCTCGGCCGCCCAGGCCAGCGCCCTCGCCACCAGCCGGGAATCGGCGGCCTCCCACAGATAGGACGGCCCGCCGGGGAAGCCGAAAGGGCGCCCGGTCTCGGCGCAGAGCGCGGCGAAGGCCCCCAGCACCGGGGCGATGTTCATGGCGGACCCGACGGCCCCGCCGAAGACCACCTGCGGGCGGAGGATGGTCCACGCCCAGGGCGCGCCTCGAGCGGTCGCGCGCAGGTGATCCTCCTGCAGCCAGTAGAAATTCGGATGATCGTCGCGGGGCCCCCGCTCCTTCGCCGGGACCTGGATGCGATGGACATGACCTCCGTAGGCCTTGGCGCCTTGCAGGATCGAGACGTGGCGCAGGCCGGGGCGGCCCGCGAGCGGATCCAGAAAATTGGCGAACATCGCCGCGTTGGTCTGCATCTGCCCCGGATCGGTCCAGCCGGCGACGAGGCCGGGCAGCTCGTAAAGCGCCGCGTAGACCGCGTGGGTGATCTCGGGCAGGGTTTTCAGAGCGGCGGTCATGGCCTCGCGGTCGGTCAGGTCGACGGCGAGGCTTTTCAGGCGAACGCCCTCAGGCAGCGGCCGGCGGGAGAGGGCGACGACCTCCCAGTCCCCGAGCGCCGCGAAATGCTCTGCCGCGGCCCGGCCAACAACGCCGGTGGCCCCGGCGACGACGACGGTTTTCATCTTTTCTCTCTCCCCTGCAGCGCTCTGCGGCGCATGGGAGGAGGCTAGGCCACGCCCACCCCAAGCGAAAGGGCCGCCCGTTTTCCCGAACGGCCCGACCCGGGCGCCGAAAGCCGCCGCCCCGCAGGGGCCGCCCCCGCGAGGCGATCTCCTAAAGCGTGATCCGATACCGCGCGAAACCGTCCGCGCCCTCGCCCGCCGGCTCGATCCTCACGCCCTTCACGTCGGCCGCGTAGGGCCGCCCGCCCGGCCCGGTGTCGAAGACCACCGTGGTTCCGGGCAGGGGCGCGAACGCCCAGTTGGCGTCGGCGGCGGGGTTTATGGTGCCCTGATCGACGATGTAGCGCACGATCACGTCGCGATTGGTGTCGGGCGCCACGAAGATGATCTTGTCGTCGGTCACGCCGGGGAAATGGCCGCCGCCGCCCGCGCGGTAGTTGTTGGTGGCGATCACGAAGTCCGCCGCCGGGTCGATGGGCGCGCCGTTCCAGGCGAGGTCGCGGATCCGGCTCGCCCCGGGCGCCGCCATCTTGCCGTCCGCGTCGTATTTCGCGGGTTGCGACAGGTCGATCCGGTAGGTCACCCCGTCGATCACGTCGACATTGTAGGAGGGGAAGCCCGGGTTGATCAGGTCTGCATCCTGCGCGCCGGGCGTGATCTGGTTGAAGATGCCCGCCGACATCTCCAGCCATGCCTTCACCGTGGCCCCGTCGATCAGCATGGCGCGCGCGGTGTTGGGATAAAGATAGAGATCGGCGACGTTCCTGATGGCGATCGGGCCGGTCCTGACCTCGGTGTAGTAATCCGGGCCCCCGCGCCCGCCCGCCTTGAAGGGCGCGGCGGCGGAGAGGACGGGCAGCCCCTCCCACTCGGTGCCGGCCATCATCTGCCGGATATACCAGCTCTGCGCCTGATTCACGATCTGGACGGAGGGGTCGTCGGCCACCAGCGCGAAGTAGGAATGCAGCGGGGCCGAGGTTCTGCCGACGGGGCGGCGCACATAGGCGAGCGTCGCCTCGTGGTCGGCGAGGGCCGCGGTCTCCACCGATCGGACGCTCTCGACCAGCGGGGTCACCGTGCGGCCCTCCCGGGCGTAGATCGGACGGGCCTCGGAGGTGGAGGCGACGACGCGCCATTCCCCGCCGTCCTCCTCCAGCATCAGGTCGATCAGCCCCATGTGCGAGCCCCAGAACCCCGCCATCACCCCCGGCTTGCCCGAGATCAGCCCCTTCGACAGATCCAGCCCCGGCACGCCCTCGTATCTGGTCCCCGGAAAATCGAGATGGGCGTGGCCGGTCACCACCGCGTCGATCCCCCTCACGGCGGCGAGGGGGATCGCGGCGTTCTCCATCATCTCGGACCGTCTGGCCGAGCCGATGCCGGTATGGGCGAGCGCCACCACCAGATCGGCGCCGGCCTCGCGCATCTCGGGGACCCAGGCCTCGGCCGCCTCGATGATGTCGCGGGTGGCGACGTTCCCTTCCAGGTGCTTCTTGTCCCAGGTCATCACCTGCGGCGGCACGAAGCCGATCAGCCCGATCTTGAGGCGCCGCGTCCCCCCGGCGCCGTCGGTCACCGTCTGCTCGACGATCACATAGGGCTTCAGCCAGGTGTCGTCCTGCCGGGCGGTCCCGGCGAGCTTGCCCCGGGCGAGATTGGCGCAGACATAGGGGAAACGCGCCCCCGCCAGCACCTTGTCCATGAAGCTCAGGCCGTAGTTGAACTCGTGATTGCCCAGCGTCGAGCAGGCGTAGCCGAGCGTGTTCATCGCGGCGACGACCGGGTGGAGGTCGCCGTCCTTCATGCCCCGCTCATAGGCGATGTAGTCGCCCATCGGGTTGCCTTGAAGAAAATCGCCGTTGTCGACCAGCATGGCGTTGGTCGCCTCGGCGCGCACGCCCTCGATCAGGGCGGCCGCGCGGGCGAGGCCCATCGTGTCGTTCGGCTTGTCGCCATAGTAGTCGTAGGGGAAGACGTGGACATGCAGGTCCGTGGTCGAGACGATGCGCAGATGCGCCTGGTTGGGGGCGGCGCGGACCGCGAACGGGTGCAGGACGATCATCGCGCCCGCGGCGGCGGCGCCGCGCAGGACGGCGCGGCGGGAGAGGGGGGCGAGAAGGGGCATGACGGCTCCGTTGGCGTTCGCGCGGGCTGGGCGCGACGATCCCGAACCCGCGGAGCCCGCCGGTCAAGCGCGAAATGCGCCGGGCCGGGTTGCGGGTAGGGGGCGGAGGGGGGTGCTGCGGCTTTCATCTCGCGCAGTTGCGCGCCATGCCGTGACGGCCTCGTGACGGGGCGAGTTTTCGGACCGCGGACGTCCGCGTGCGGGGCGGATCTCGTCGGCCCGGACCCCTGCTTTCCGGTGCGCGTGTCGGCGACCCTCCGTCGGTCCCGCGCGCGGAGGCGGGCGCCGCCGGTCCTGGCCGCAGGGGGCGCCACACGACAGCGGCCGGGCGCGACCAGGGCCGCGCCCGGCCGCTCAGGCAGAGGCGCGGCGGCGACGGCCGGGGCGCTTGGCGGGGGCGGCGCCGCCGCCGGTCAGCAGCTCCATCGTGGTGCCGGTGACGGCGCCGAGCTTTTCGATGACCTCCGCCGGGCCGGGACGCGGGCCGCGCGGCGTCGTCTCCAGCGCCTCGCGCATCGCGGCGATGTGGTTGGGCGTGGTCCCGCAGCAGCCGCCGATGATCTTCACGCCCAGATCGCGGGCGAGGATCGCGTAGGCGGCCATCAGCTCGGTGGTGCCGGTGTAGCGGATGGCGCCGTCATGATATTCGGGGATGCCGCAATTGGCCTTGGTGACGATCACGTCGTCCTCGGTGATCTCGTCGGCGGCCGAGATCACCCCGATCAGCAGGTCCGGGGCGCCGGTGCCGCAATTGCCGCCCCAGGCGACGGGGGCGTGATCGTGGTCGCATGCGTGCACGATCCCGGCGAGCCGCGTGGGCGTGACCCCCATCATGGTGCGGCCGTTGGTGTCGAAGGACATGGTGCCGACGCAGGGCAGGCCTACGGCGGCGGCGGCCTCGAGGGCTGCGGCGTATTCCTCCTCGGAGGACATGGTCTCGATCCAGACCAGATCGGCGCCGCCGTCCTTCAGGCCCTGCATCTGGGCTGCGAAGGCGGCGACGCCGTCCTCATGGGTCAGCGGGCCCACGGGGGCGAAAAGGTCGCCGGTGGGGCCGACATCGCCGGCGCAGATCACGTCGCGGCCCGATTCCTTGATCGACTCGGCCAGCAGCCGCGCGGCGGCGGCGTTGATCTCGTGCACCTGGTGCTGCAGCCCGTGCAGCTTCAGCCGGTTGGCGGTGCCGCCGAAGGTATTGGTCAGCACCAGGTCCGAGCCCGCGTCTATGAAGCTGCGGTAATGCGCCTTGACCCGGTCCTGCCGCTCGAGGTTCCAGGTCTCGGGCGCGTCGCCATGCTCCAGCCCCAGCGCGAACAGGTTGGTGCCGGTGGCGCCGTCGGCGAGGATCCAGTCGCGGGTCGCGAGCATCTGGGCGAGCTTGTCGGGCATCGGCGGCTCCTTGGAGGTTTTCGCATGGGGTCGGGCCGGGCAGGTCGGGCAGGTCGGGTCGGGTCAGCCGGAATCGGGCGGGCCTGGGCGTGGATGCGACGCCCACGCCGTGGCGCAATCCGCGGGCGACGCTTGTCGTGGGACGCGCGCGCCTGTATCCAGTGCCCGTCGCGTATCGAGTTGCGCGTCGCGCCCGGCCCGGTGGCCGTGACGACAGGCGCGCATCGGCACCCTATAGTGTCGCAGCCGTCGGCGCGCAATCGGCGGCCTTGCCGCAATGCGACATACCGACGGGTATGCCGTCGCTTGAAATCCGGCGCCTTTCGGGCCATTGCATCCCGACAATGCACCGCAGCATCGCCATCGGCCCCGGGGACCAGCGCCCCGCCCGCCGCGAGGGAGAGAGCCCATGAACAAGCCGCTCAGCGCCAAGGACAAGCCGGCCCAGGCCGCCTTCAGCTGGAAGGACCCGTTCCTTCTCGACGATCAGCTCGAGGAGGAGGAGCGGATGCTGGCCGACGCCGCCCGCACCTTCGCCCAGGAGAAGCTGCTCCCCCGCGTGACCAAGGCCTTCCTGGAAGAGACCTCGGACCCGGGCATCTTCGCCGAGATGGGCGAGATGGGCCTGCTCGGCGTCACCATCCCCGAGGAATACGGCGGCATCGGCGCGGGCTACGTCTCGTACGGCCTGGTCGCGCGTGAGGTCGAGCGGGTGGATTCGGGCTATCGCTCGATGATGTCGGTGCAGTCTTCGCTCGTAATGTACCCGATCTACGCCTACGGGTCGGAAGAGCAGCGCCAGAAGTACCTGCCCGGCCTCGCCGCCGGCACGCTGATCGGCTGCTTCGGGCTGACAGAGGCCGAGGCCGGCTCCGATCCGGGCGGCATGAAGACCCGCGCCGAGAAGGTGCAGGGCGGCTACCGTCTGAACGGCTCGAAGATGTGGATCTCCAACGCGCCCTTCGCGGACGTGTTCGTGGTCTGGGCCAAGTCCGACGCGCATGGCGGCAAGATCCGCGGCTTCGTGCTGGAGAAGGGGATGAAGGGGCTGACCGCGCCCAAGATCCTCAACAAGGTGTCGCTGCGCGCCTCGACCACCGGCGAGATCTCGATGGTCGACGTCGAGGTCCCCGAGGACGCGCTGCTGCCCAATATCGAAGGCCTCGCCGGGCCCTTCGGCTGCCTCAACCGCGCCCGCTACGGCATCGCCTGGGGCACGATGGGCGCTGCCGAGGATTGCTGGTTCCGCGCCCGCGACTACGGGATGGAGCGCAAGCAGTTCGGCCGGCCGCTCGCCAACACCCAGCTGTTCCAGAAGAAGCTGGCCGACATGCAGACCGAGATCGTGCTGGGCACCCAGGCGGCGCTGCGCGTGGGCCGGCTGATGGACCGGGCGATGGCGGCGCCGGAGATGATCTCGATCATCAAGCGCAACAACTGCGGCAAGGCGCTGGACATCGCGCGGATGGCCCGCGACATGCACGGCGGCAATGGCATCTCCGCCGAATACCACGTGATCCGTCACATGGTGAACCTCGAGACGGTGAACACCTACGAGGGCGCGCATGACGTGCACGCGCTGATCCTCGGCCGGGCGCAGACCGGGCTGCAGGCGTTCTTCTGAGCGCTTCCGCCTTGGCGATCCGAGAGGGGGGCGGTCCGCAGGGGCCGCCCCTTTCGCTTGGGGGACGCGGGCCGCGCGCCTGCCGTTCCGCCCGGCCGCGCCGG
>NZ_JBSRTQ010000094.1:0-17461 GCF_055129145.1 Albimonas sp.
CCCCGGTCCAACCGTGCCGCGGCGCCGCGCGGCCACCCGAAAGACCGTCGGCGGCGCGCCCGGCGGAACGGTTCCGAAAGCGCGCCGCCGAACGTCTCTCCGCCGGCGCCCGCCCGCCCCGGCGCGCGGGCCGCGTCGCGCCGGTGGCGAGGGGGCGAGGCCCGGCCGTCCGCCTCAGGCCACCGCCGAAAACGCCTGATCGAGGATGTCCGCGGCCTCGTCGATCTCGGCCTCGCAGACCGTCAGCGGCGGCGCGATCCGGAACACCGAGCACATGCCCGGCAGCGCCGCGATGTTCACCGACAGCCCCCGCTCCGCCGCCGCCCGCATCGCCGCCCGCCCCCGCGCCTCGTCCGGCGCCTTGGTCGCCCGGTCCGCCACCACCTCCAGCCCCACCAGCAGCCCCCGCCCGCGCACATCGCCGATGCAGGCGTGCCGCTGCGCCAGATCCCTGAGCCGCCCCTGCAGCCGCGCCCCCATCTCCGCCGCCCGCGCCGCCAGCCGGTCGCGCCCCACGATTTCCAGCACCTTCAGCCCCACCGCCGCCGGCAGCGGGTCGGAGACATGGGTGGTGTAGAACAGGAACCCCGCCGCATGCGCCGCAGCCTCGATCGCCTCGGAAGTCACCACCGCCGACAGCGGCAGCCCCGCCCCCAGGGTTTTGGAGAGCGTGAGGATATCCGGCGTCGCCCCGTCCCGCTCGAACGCATACATCAGCCCGGTGCGCCCGACGCCGGTCTGCGCCTCGTCGAGGATCAGCAGCATGCCGCGCGCCTCGCATTCGGTCTTGAGCGCGCGCAGATAGCCCTCGGGCAGGTCGATGACGCCGCCCGACGACAGGATCGGCTCCGCGATGAAGGCGGCGAGCGCGCCGGTCGACATCGCATCCACCGCGGCGAAATCGGCGGCCAGCAGCTCCCGCCAGCCCGGCCCGTCCTCGCCGAAGCGCGGCCGGTAGGCGTTGGGCGCGGGGATCGCGTAGTTCCCCGGCATCGCCGGTCCGTAGCCTTTCCGCCCCGCCGAATAGGTCGCCCCCGCCGCCGCCCCGGTCATGCCGTGCCAGGACTGGGCGAAGCTCACGACTTCCCACTTGCCCGTCACGCATTTCGCCATGCGCAGGGCGGCGTCGTTCGACTCGCCCCCCGTGGTCAGCAGCAGCGCCCGGTCGAGCCCCTCGGGCAGGGTCGCGCACAGCGCCTCGGCCAGGTCCACCACCGGCGGCGACAGCATCCCGGAATAGAGATGCGTCATGCGCCCGGCCATCTCCCGGATGGTCTCGGTGATCTCCGGGTGGCCATGCCCCAGCACCGCGGACATCTGCCCGGAGGTGAAGTCCAGGATCGAGCGGCCGTCGGCCGAGAACACCCGCGTCCCCTCGGCCCGCACGATCTCGGCGTCGAACCACTCGGCGCCGTAGCGGATCAGCGAGCGCCCGGCGCGGGCCATGAAATCGGGGGAGGTCGGCATGGCGAAGGCTCCTTGGGGCGAGGTGGATCAGGCCGCCAGTCTGCGCCCCCGCCCCCACCACCGGAAGCGCGTGACGATGGAGCGGACGCCGCTTTTCTCTCGATTTCCCCGCTGAAACGAGAATAAATGGATGAAACCCGGAATGTTGAGAGACAACCCATGCTCGACGCCCCCGACCGGCGGATCCTGTCGCTCCTGCAACGCGACGCGCGGCGCACGCAGGCGGAGCTGGCCGAGGCGGTGGGCCTGTCGCTCTCGGCCTGCGCCAAGCGCACCGCAAGGCTCTGGGCCGACGGCGTGATCGAGGGCGCGGTGGCGGTGCTCGACCGCGCCCGCTTCCGCCGGCCGGTGACGGCGGCGGTGATGGTGACGCTGACCGCGCCGCGGGCGGGGGTGTCGGAGGCCTTCGCCACCGCCATCCTGCGCCATGAGGAGGTGCTGCAATGCCATGTGGTGACCGGGGATTTCGACTTCCTGCTGATGGTGCAGGCGCGGTCGATCGAGGATTATCACGCCTTCGCCCAGGCCACCTTCGGCGCGCTGCCGACGGTGCGCGCCTACAAGACCACCTTCGTGCTGCGCACCCACAAGAACGTGGATCGGCTGCCCGACTGGGCCCTGGCCGCGCCCCCCGACTGAGGCCGTTTCGGCCCCCGAGCCAGGCGCCGCTTTCCCGGTCCGTCCGGGCGCGCCGCCCGACCGACCGCGGGGGCGCCGCCGCGGGTCGCAGGCCCCGCCCGCGAACTTTCCGCTGACGGAAACCGGACCTTCACCATTCCGCGTCAATTCCTTGCCCGACGTTGCCGGGCGCCGGGCGCTTCGCTAGGGTCTCGCGGAATCTAAGGGAAGGAGCCCGTCATGAATATTCCCGTGAATATCCCGATGAACCTCAAGGATCCGTCGGTGCTGACCGGCCGCGCTTACTTCGGGGGCCAGTGGCGGGACGGCGAAGGCGCCAAGAACTTCGAGGTGCACAATCCCGCCTCGGGCAAGCTGATCGCCGAAGTCGCAGACTGCTCCGTCGCCCAGGCCGCCCAGGCCATCGACGCCGCCTACGCCGCCCAGAAGGGCTGGGCCGCGATGCTGGCCTCCGAGCGCTGCGCCATCGTGGCCGAGCTCGGCCGGCTGATGATCGAACATGCCGACGATCTGGGCGCGATCCTCTGCGCCGAAATGGGCAAGCCCTTCGCCGAGGCCCGCGGCGAGATCCTCTACGGCGCTTCCTTCCTCGAATGGTTCGCCGAAGAGGGCAAGCGCATCTACGGCGACACCATCCCCGCGGCCGCCAAGGGCAAGCGCATCATCGTGCTCAAGCAGCCGGTGGGCGTGGTCGCCTGCATCACGCCGTGGAACTTCCCCAACGCGATGATCACCCGCAAGATCGCCCCGGCGCTGGCTTCGGGCTGCACCGTGGTGGCGCGCCCCGCCAAGCTGACGCCGCTCTCGGCCACCGCCATCGCGGTTCTGGCCGAACGCGCCGGCTTCCCGGCGGGAGTGTTCAACCTGATCACCTCGTCCTCGGCCTCGGGCATCGGCAAGGAGTTCTGCTCCAACCCCAAGGTCCGCAAGCTGACCTTCACCGGCTCGACCGAAGTCGGCCGGGTGCTGATGCGCCAGTGCGCGGACGACATCAAGAAGCTGAGCCTCGAGCTCGGCGGCAACGCGCCGTTCATCGTGTTCGACGACGCCGACCTCGACGCGGCGGTGGAAGGGGCGATGGGCTCCAAGTTCCGCAACGCCGGCCAGACCTGCGTCTGCGCCAACCGCATCTACGTGCAGAAGGGCGTCTACGAGGCCTTCGCCGAGAAGCTGGTGATGCGGATGCAGAGCCTGCATGTCGGCGACGGCTTCCAGGAGGGCATCAACATCGGCCCGCTGGTCGACATGGCCGCGGTCGAGAAGGTCGAGGAGCATGTCGCCGACGCGGTCGACAAGGGGGCCGAGGTGATGTTCGGCGGCTTCCGTCACACGCTGGGCGGCTCGTTCTACACGCCGACCCTGCTGACCGGCGTCACCCAGGACATGAAGGTGGCGAAGGAGGAGACGTTCGGCCCGGTCGCGCCGCTCTTCTCCTTCGACACGGAAGAGGAGGTGATCGCGATGGCCAACGACACCGAATTCGGCCTCGCCTCCTATTTCTACAGCCGCGACATCGGCCGCTGCTTCCGGGTGGCCGAAGCGCTGGAATACGGCATCGTCGGGGTGAACGACGGCCTGCCCTCGACCGCGGTGGCGCCCTTCGGCGGGGTCAAGCAGTCCGGCCTCGGGCGCGAAGGCTCCAAATACGGCATCGAGGACTTCCTCGAGGTCAAGTATCTCAGCCTCGGCGGCATCTGATCCGCGCCGCTTCCGACCGCGCCCCCTTTCGGCGCGGTCGGAAGCGCGCCCGTCGCCCGCCTGCCGGCGGCGCCGCGGCGCCATGGCGCGCGTCAGGCGGACCACGGGCTGCGACGGGCGCGGGCGGCACGGTCCCTCGCGGGCCTCGGCCGTGCCCTACCAGGCGTCGGACGTGTCCGACGCGGCGGCGCAGCCCGCTCCGCCCCTTCGCTCCCCTCCCCATCGCATCCCAGCGCATCGCATCGCATCGCGTATCGTCGCCTCCGATCCGAGGCGCGGACTCCGCATATCGGGGGCCCGGCAGCCACCGACCGCGCCGGCCCTGGCCCGCACGCGGCGCCGAAGGCTCGAAGCCCGGCCCAGACTCCGCCCCGGATCCTCTCCCGTCCTCGCGTCGCCGCGACGCCGGAGCCGGTCGCACCCGAACGGATCGAACCCGGTCGCTCCCCTTCGTCGCGATGAACGCCGCCCCAGCCCCTCGAAGCCGCCGCGCACGACCATTCCGAATGCGCCTGTCCCCAAAGCCGCGCCCTCCCGAAGATCCGCCCATTGGCCTCTTCCCCTCGCCCGCCACCCCGCGCCCTCCCCAACCCGCGCCACGCTTCAACCGCCGCGCGGGCGCCCCGCACCCGCCGGCGCAGCGCTCGTCGCGCGGCCCCCTTCCCCTCCGCCGCCCCGCCATGCCAACCTCGCCCGGCCGAAACCCGTCCCGGAGACCGCCATGTCCGACCGCCCCCGCGTCATCGTCACCCGCCGCCTGCCGCAGGCGGTCGAGGCCGCGCTCTCCGACCGGTTCGACGTCGCCCTGAACCCCGAGGACGCCCCTTTCGACGCCCCGCGCCTGGCCGAGGCCCTCGCCTCCGCCGACGCCGTGCTCTGCACCGTGGGCGACCGCATCGACGCCGCCGCGCTCGGCGAGGCCCCGCGCGCCCGCCTGCTCGCCAATTTCGCGGTGGGGGTGAACCATATCGACCTCGCCGCCTGCGCGGCGCGCGGCGTCGCCGTCTCCAACACCCCCGGCGTGCTGACCGACGCCACCGCCGACATCGCCATGTCCCTGATCCTGTCCGTCCTGCGCCGGGCCTCCGAGGGCGAGCGCATGATCCGCGAAGGCCGCTGGACCGGCTGGACACCCACCCAGCTGCTGGGCGGAGACCTGCGCGGCCGGATGCTCGGCATCGTCGGCATGGGCCGCATCGGCCAGGCCACGGCGCGGCGCGCCCATCACGGGTTCGGCATGCGGATCGCCTACGCCAACCGCTCCGAGGTCGACCCGGGCCTTCCCGCCCAGCGGATGGAGCTGCGGGCGCTGATGGCGGCCGCCGACGTGATCTCCCTGCACTGCCCCGGCGGCGAGGCCAATCGCGGCCTGATCTCGGCCGAGCTGATCGCGGCGATGAAGCCCGGCGCGGCGCTGATCAACACCGCCCGCGGCGACGTGATCGACGAGCCCGCCCTGATCGAGGCGCTGACCACGGGCCGCATCTCCGCCGGCCTCGACGTCTTCGCCGAGGAGCCGAAGGTGCCCGAGGCCCTGCGCGCGCTGGAAAACGTGGTGCTGCTGCCGCATCTCGGCTCCGCCACGCAGGAGACGCGCGAGGCGATGGGCATGAAATGCGTAGCGAACCTGGAGGCGTTCTTCGCCGGAACCCCCCTGCCCGACCGGGTGGTCTGAGGGGAGATGTCAGCGAAGCGCGCCGTCAACCGGGCGCCGGCGGCGACGTTCCGCCCGGCGCGCGTTGGACCGGGGCGCAGGCTGCGACGATCTCTCCCCCGGCCCGGACGGGCCAGGGGCGGGCCATCGCAAAACCCAAGCCGGGGGCGCGGCGCGCCCCGCCCCCGGCTGATGCGAAGGCCTCAGACCTTCTCCATCACCAAGGCGATGCCCTGCCCGACGCCGATGCACATGGTGCAGAGCGCGCGCTTCGCGTCCCGCTCCTGCAGCTCGCGCGCCGCGGTGATCGCCAGACGCGCCCCCGACATGCCCAGCGGATGGCCAAGCGCGATGGCGCCGCCATTGGGGTTCACATGCTCCGCGTCATCCGACAGGCCCAGATCCCGGGTCACGGCCAGGCCCTGCGCCGCGAAAGCCTCGTTCAGCTCGATCACGTCGATGTCGCCGATGGTCAGCCCCAGCCGCTCCAGCAGCTTGCGGGTCGCGGGGGCCGGACCGAAGCCCATGATCCGCGGCGGCACGCCGGCCGTCGCCATCCCGCAGATCCGCGCCACCGGCTTCAGCCCATATTTTTCGACCGCGGCGCCGGACGCGATGATCAGCGCCGCCGCCCCGTCATTGACGCCCGAGGCGTTGCCGGCGGTGACCGAGCCGCCTTCCTTGCGGAACGGGGTCGGCAGGGCGGCGAGCTTCTCCAGCGAGGTCTGGCGCGGATGCTCGTCCTGCGAGACCACCACCGCGTCGCCCTTGCGGCTCGGGATCGTCACCGGGACGATCTCCTTCGCCAGCCGCCCGTTGGCCTGGGCGGCGGCGGCGCGTTCCTGGCTGCGGAAGGCGAAGGCGTCCTGATCGGCGCGCGACACCTGAAAATCCTGGGCCACGTTCTCGGCCGTCTCGGGCATGGACTCGACGCCGTACTGCTTCTTCATCAGCGGGTTGACGAAGCGCCAGCCGATGGTGGTGTCATACATCTCCGACGAGCGCGCGAAGGCGGTCGGGGCCTTGCCGAGCACGAAGGGCGCGCGGGTCATCGACTCGACGCCGCCGGCGATGATGATCTCGGCCTCGCCCGCCTTGATGGCGCGCGCCGCGGTGCCGACCGCGTCGAGCCCCGAGCCGCAGAGCCGGTTCACCGTGCCGCCGGGCACCGTGTCCGGCAGCCCCGCCAGCAGCAGCGCCATGCGGGCGACGTTGCGGTTGTCTTCGCCGGCCTGGTTGGCGCAGCCCATGATCACGTCGTCGACCGCCTCGCCGGGCAGGCCGGTCTCGGCGATGAGGTGGCGCAGGACGCCGGCCAGCATGTCGTCGGGCCGCACGGGCGCGAGCGCGCCGCCGAAGCGGCCGATGGGGGTGCGGAAGCCTTCGCAGATATAGGCCTCGGGCATGGTCGTCCTCCTCCTCGCCGCTCATTCTTCCGGGCGCCCGTTGCGCGCGGAATGGAACGGGCTTGCGGCGCGCCCGCGCCGGCGGGGCCGGAGCGCGGCGGGGCCGCTTGGCTCAGAGAAATCGCAGGAACCGGGCGAGGGGTCAATCTGCCGGGCGCGCGGGTCGGGGGTCGCGGCCGAGGCCCGGGCCGGACCCGGCGATCAATAGGTCTTGGGGCCGTAGCCGGTGGGATAGGACGGCACGACCTGCGGCGTCAGCGAGCCGGCGACCTCCTTCGACACCGGCGGCGCCACCGGGGCGCAGGCGGCGGCGGCGATGGACGCGATCAGCAAGGCCGGCAGGGCGGCGCGGCTCAGGGCGCGGGTCAGGATGGCGTTGGTGCGGGTCATGGCGGGTCTCCGACTTCAGGCCGACGTCGCGGCGGGTTCGTCCGGGTTCCAGCGCCCGTTGCGGGCGTCATGACCTCATGATCTGGAGCGTCGTCAGGCGATTCCGGGGCGGAGATCCGGGCGAAGCGTGGCGATATGGCGCCCGTTCCCGGCGGGAAACGTTGCGTCAGGGAACGAAACCCCGCCCTACGCCCCGGTTTTCAGGCGAATGCGGCGGCTTCGGGGCCCTGATCGGGGCGGGCGGCGTTTGGGCGGCGCACGCTAGCCGCCGCCCGCCATCGCGCGCGCGTCGAGCACCGCGCGCGCCCAGTCCGCCGGGCGTTCCTGCGGCAGGTTGTGCCCGGCCCCTTCGAACACCCGCAGCGCCTGAGGCCCGGCGAAGCGCGGCGCGTGCGCAGCCGTCCCGGGGTTCACCCCGTCCGCGCCGCCATCCACCCGGATCGTCGGCACGGCGATCCGCGGCTGACGCGCCAGCGCCGCCTCCACCTCGGCCGCCGCCGGGTCGCCCGGAACCAGCCCGAAGCGATGGCGGTAGGAGTGCGTCACCACCTCCGCGAAATCGGGATTGTCGAAGGCGGCCGCCGACCGGGCGAAGGTCGCCTCATCGAAATCCCATTTCGGCGACCACATCCGCCACAGCAGCCGCGCGATCCCGGCCCGGTCCGCCTCCAGCCCGCGCCGCCCGCGCTCCGAATGGAAATAGTATTGATACCACAGCGCCGCCTCGGCCTCGGGCCGGGCGGGCTCCATGGCCCGGGCGATGTCCTGGATGTTGTAGGAATTGCCGGTGACCAGCGCCTCGACCCGCTCGGGCCAGAGCGCGGCGACCACGCAGGCCGCCCGCCCGCCCCAGTCGTAGCCGCCCAGCACCGCCCGCCCGATCCCCAGCGCGTCCATCAGCGCCAGCAGGTCGAGCCCCAGCGCCGCCTGCTCGCCCGAGCGCGGCGTGTCGGCCGACAGGAACCGCGTCGGCCCGTAGCCGCGCAGGTAGGGGACGATGACCCGCGCCCCGGCCCCGGCCAGGATAGGCGCCGCCTCGGCGTAGGCGTCGGGCGCGTAGGGGAAGCCGTGGCCCATCAGGCAGGGCCAGCCGTCGCCCGCCCCCCATTCCAGACAAGCGACCGAGAGCTGCCCGGCCCGCACCGTGAATTCGCGCATCCTCGCCTCCCTGTTCCCCTGCCCGGCAAGTCGCCCGACCGCGTCAGGGTCAAGCCGCCGCCGCCGCCAGGCGCCCCCCTCGCGCCAGCGAGGCCGGGGGCGAGAGGGGTTCCCCCCTCGAAGCCCCCGCCCCCCCGAATGAGACGCCGAACGCGAAGGGGGCGCGCACCGTCCCCGGCCCGCGCCCCCCGCGATCAGACCACTCCGAAGAGCTTACCGCGGCGCCATGCGGATCGCGCCGTCGAGCCGGATGGTCTCGCCGTTCAGCATCGGGTTCTCGCAGATATGCGCCGCGGTCAGCGCGTATTCGGACGGATCGCCGAGGCGCGAGGGGAACGGCACCTGCGCGCCCAGCGATTTCCGGGCCTCTTCCGGCAGGCCCATCAGCAGCGGCGTCAGGAACAGGCCCGGCGCGATGGTGCAGACCCGGATGCCCGACCGCGCGAGGTCGCGCGCCATCGGGATGGTCATGCCCACGACCCCGCCCTTGGAGGCGGAATAGCACAGCTGCCCGATCTGGCCCTCGAAGGCCGCGACGGAGGCGGTGTTGATGATCACCCCCCGCTCGCCGTCCTCGGTCACCGGCTCGGCGGCGGCCATGCCGGCGGCGGCCTGGGAGGCGACGTTGAAGGTGCCGAAGAGGTTCACCTTGATGATCTTCATGAAGTGGTCGGGGTTCAGGGGGTTCCCGTCCCGGTCCACGGTCTTGGCCGCGCCGCCGATGCCGGCGCAGTTGACCGCGATCCGCTCCTGCCCGTGGGCGGCGCGGGCGGCCTTGAGGCCCTCGGCCACCGAGGCCGGGTCCGACACGTCGACCTTCGCGAAGAGGCCGCCGATGTCCTTGGCGACCGCCTCGCCCTTTTCGGCGTTCATGTCGAACAGCGTCACCTTCACGCCGTGGGAGGCCAGCTTGCGCGCCGTCGCTTCGCCGAGGCCAGAAGCGCCGCCGGTCACCACCGCGGCCAGACCGCTCTGAAGTTTCATGTCATTTCTCCTGTTTGCTCGTGTTCGGATCGCCCGGCGCGCGCCCACGCCCCTCCGGCGAGGGAGAGGGTCGGGCGACGTCGCCGGCGGATGAGGGGTCGCGCGCCGGCCCGGGGCCTCAGCGCTGCTTGGGCTCGACGGTCTCGACCGGGCCGCCGGCCTCTTTCCAGCCGCGAAAGCCGGTCTCGACATGGGCGATCGGCTCCAGCCCCATGTCCTTCGCCACCTTGGCGGCGAGCGCCGAGCGCATGCCGCCGGCGCAGAAGAACACGAATTTCTTGCCGGACCGGAACTCCTCCTTGGCGTAGGGGCTGTCCGGGTCGATCCAGAATTCCAGCATGCCGCGGGGCACGTGCCAGGCGCCGGGGACGGCCCCGTCGCGCCACAGCTCGCGGATGTCGCGGATGTCGACGAAGGTGATGTCTTCGGCGCCGTGCAGGGCGATGGCCTGCGCGGCGGTCAGCACCTCCAGCTCGGCATTGGCCGCGTTCACCATGTCCTTGGTGCTCTTGATCGCCATGGTCGTTCTCCCGTCTGGACCGGCGTTCGAGGGCGCGGCCCGTTTAACCGATTGATTAAAGCCCCGAGGGGCGTTCCGCAAGGCGAAACCGAAGCGCGGCGTCCGGCCGGGGGCGACGGGACCGTCGGGGGCGGAAGCCCCCTCGGCCCCGCGCCTCGCTGCGCGAGGCGGCGCCCCGTTCCGACCGCGCGCGCCGGGTCCCGGTCAGTGCAGCTCCAGCGCCACCGCCGTGCCCTCGCCGCCGCCGATGCAGATGCCGGCCATGCCGCGCTTGAGCCCCTTGGCCTCCAGCGCATGCATCAGCGTCACCAGAATCCGGGCGCCGGAGGCCCCGATCGGATGCCCCAGCGCGCAGGCCCCGCCGTTGATGTTGAGCTTCGCACGGTCGATTCCCAGATCCACCTCGGCGGCCATCGGCACCACCGCGAACGCCTCGTTGATCTCCCACAGGTCCACGTCCGCGACCTGCCAGCCGATCCGCGCCATCAGCTTCTTCATCGCCGGCCCGGGGGCCGTCGAAAACCAGGCCGGCGCCTGCGCATGGGACGCATGGCCCAGGATCGTCGCCCGCACCGTCAGCCCCAGCCGCTCCGCCTCCGAGCGCCGCATCAGCGCCAGCGCCGCCGCGCCGTCGGAGATGGAGGAGGCGTTGGCCGGCGTCACCGTGCCGTCCTTGCGGAAGGCGGGCTTCAGGGTGGGGATCTTGTCGGGGCGGGCGCTGCGGGGCTGTTCGTCGGTCGCGACCTGCACCTCGCCCTTGCGGGTCCGCACCACCACCGGCGCAACCTCGGCGTCGAAGGAGCCGTCTTGCTGGGCCCGCAGCGCCTCGGCCAGCGACCGGATCGCGTAGGCGTCCTGCGCCTCCCGGGTGAACTGGAATTTTTCGGCGCAGTCCTCCGCAAACGTCCCCATCAGGCGGCCGGGCTCGTAGGCGTCCTCGAGCCCGTCGAGGAACATGTGGTCCTTGACCTCGGAATGCCCCAGCCGCGCGCCGCCGCGCATCTTGGGCAGCAGATAGGGGGCGTTGGACATGCTCTCCATCCCGCCCGCGACCATGATCTTCTGCGAGCCGGCGAGGAGCTGGTCATGCGCCATCATCACCGTGCGCATGCCCGAGCCGCACATCTTGTTGACGGTGGAGGCCGGGACCTCCTCGCCGAGGCCGGCCGCGAAGCCCGCCTGCCGCGCCGGGGCCTGGCCCTGGCCCGCGGGCAGCACGCAGCCCATCAGCAGCTCGCCCACCTGCGCGGGGTCGAGCCCCGCCCGCTCGATGGCGCCACGGATCGCGACGCCCCCCAGCTCCGCGGCGGTGGCGGACGAGAGCTCGCCCTGGAAGCCGCCCATGGGGGTGCGCGCCGCGCCGACGATGACGACGGGGTCTTCGATAGCTGAGGTCATCGCCTCGCCTCCCTGATGATTTTGCTTGGGTCGCATTTGGGGGCGCCAACGGCGGGGATGCAAGGGCGGGGGGGGAGGCGGAGGGGCGGCGGGACGCGATGACATTCGGGTTCGCCCGGCGCCGAGCGCTTATGAGCGAACAGAGGGACGCCTCGGATTTTCAGGCCTCGGACACCTGAGTGAAATCCGGCCTTCATTCTTCGAGAGGCGGCGCCCCGCGGAGACTGCCGGCCTCCCGGAAACCGTCGTTTGCAGTGCGCTTTTGCAGGTGCAGCCAAGGTCCGGTTCGAGCCCAAGGTGACCAATGCGGCGGCCTGAACGAATGTCCGCTTCTGCAAGCCGCGCGGGCAGCTACTCCACGACATACTCCAAGGCGAATGCTGCTCGTCGTTGAATTTGTGCGTCAGTGGATTTGGCTTCGGCTCGAAGCTCAGAAATAAAAGCGTCATTCTGAATCATAGGGATAAACTGGCAAAACCGACGAAATTCTCGAAGTGCGCCGTTACGAACGCGACGAAGGATCGTCTGGCGAAGAACGGCCCTTTCTCCATCCGTCAGTTCGATCTTCTTTATTAATCTCAACATTTTTTCCTTTGCGTAACCCGATCGATGATAAATTGGATCAACAGACAAGAAGCAAAACACAAACTGCCTTATCATTTTTTCTTCTGATATTACTTTGGCGCCAACCTTATCCATGTAGCTGTCAATCTCCGACCGAAAGCTATGGAACTCGCCGCACGCGTCTTGCCAAGATCGCTTATGAGCTTCCGAGCGGTCTCTTGCTTCGAATGTTGAGTGAATGCGCTCGTGCAACTCATTGAACTTGTCCCGATGATGAACAATCTGTGCTTTGAAATCTGACATAGTGTGACCGTAACTGATGCGACCATCGGGGCGGCAGCAAAGTCCGCTCACCGGACCTTGCCGAATGCTGGCAACGGTCCTTGCGATACTCAGGCCCGAACGCTTTTCGCACGAATCCAAAGGGAACACCGGGCCACCTTGGCTCAGCAGGGGCGGCGCGCCAAGGGCGGTCAAGATTTCGGATGGGTTTGCGAGGGTCGGCCTCCGACGCGAACGACTATTCGCTCACGACGCGCTCGGCCGTCCATTCGCGGCGCGCTATATCGCCATCGGACTTCGCCGACTTGCACTTCGCGCGCTGGATCTCCCCGGGGGGTCCAGGCGCGGGCATGGTCGAGCAGCAGGGAGAGCGGCGGGGGCCAGGGGATCGGCGCGGGCTCGGCGGCATCTCCGCCGAAAAGCACGTCATTCCAACGCGCCCTCGACCAAATCTCCAGCTGCGCCTCCAAAAACCCCGGCGAGGTCAAAAACGACCGCCGGATCTTGCGCCCCTCGCGGTCCGTCACCCGGATCGCGTAGGCGAGCCCCGGACCCTCGCGCGCCGCCCAGAGGCATATGCCGAACCCGCGGAGCTCGGTCTCCGCGATCCACCGCTCGCCCCGCGCGGGGGGCGCGAGGCCCGCCACGATCCCGGGCGTCAGGCGGCGGCGGTCGACCCATCGGCCACCCGCCGCCCCCTCCTCACTGGTTGCGCTGGCGGTAGCTGATCCGCCGCACCGAGCCGGTCTTCGAGCGCATCAGGATGGTCTCCGTCTCCATCCACTCGCCGTCGCGGCGGGCGCCGCGCAGGATCGAACCGTCGGTGACGCCGGTGGCCGCGAAGATCACGTCGTCGGTCACCAGCTCGCGCAGCGAATACTTGCGGTCCAGATCGGTGATCCCGGCCTTCCTGGCGCGGCCCTTCTCGTCGTCGTTGCGGAACAGGAGGCGCCCCTGGAACTGGCCCCCCATGCAGCGCAGCGCCGCGGCGGCCAGCACGCCCTCGGGCGCCCCGCCGGAGCCCATGTACATGTCGATGCCGGTCACGTCGCTCTCGGCGCAGTGGATCACGCCGGCCACGTCGCCGTCGGTGATCAGCCGGATCCCGGCGCCGGTGGCGCGGATCTCGCGCACCAGATCCTCGTGGCGCGGACGCTCCAGCACGCAGCAGGTGATGTCGGCGGGAGCGCAGCCCTTGGCCTTCGCCAGCGCCTCGATCCGCTCGGTCGGGGTCATGTCGAGGTCGACGACGCCTTCGGGATAGCCCGGGCCGATGGCCAGCTTGTCCATGTAGACGTCGGGCGCATGCAGCATCGAGCCGCGCGGCCCCATCGCGATCACGGTCAGGGCGTTGGGCATGTCCTTGGCGGTCAGCGTCGTGCCTTCCAGCGGATCGAGCGCGATGTCCACGGCCGGGCCGGCGCCGGTCCCGACCTCCTCGCCGATGAACAGCATCGGGGCTTCGTCGCGCTCGCCCTCGCCGATCACGACGACGCCCTGGATGTCGAGCATGTTGAGCTGTTCGCGCATGGCGTTGACCGCGGCCTGGTCGGCGGCCTTCTCGTCGCCCTTGCCGATCAGCTTCGCGGAGGCGATGGCGGCCGCTTCGGACACGCGGGCGAGGCCCAGCGACAGCATGCGGTCCGCGAAGATCGCGTCGGTGGCGGCGGGGCTCTTGTCGGGCATGGAAGCTCCCAGTTCGGGCGTAGGGCAGGCGGCGGGCCGGTCGACCCTCCGGTCACGGGTTCTACGAAGCGCCGGGGGCCGCGGCAAGGAAAAGTCCTGCGGCGGGGCGCGGCGCGAGGGCGTTCGGGGCGCGCGGGGAGGGGGGCGACGCTAACCTTCTCTAAACCGGGGCCGCGGTATGTGCGTGCCATCCAATCGGGAAGGAGATGCAGATGTTCGGCCTGTCGCGCGCCACGAAGAACCAGAAGGCGGACGCGCTGAGTCGCGCGCTGGAGGAAAGCTGGGCGGTGATCGAATTCACCCCGGATGGCACCATTCTCCGGGTCAACGACGCCTTCCTCAAGGTGGTCGGCTACGCGGAGCCCGAGCTGGTCGGCAAGCATCACTCGGTGCTCTGCCCGACCGAAGTCTCGAGTTCGGATTTCTACCGCACGTTCTGGAGCAACCTCGCCGCCGGCAAGCCCGCTTCCGGACGATTCAAGCGCCGCGACAAGTCCGGCAACGCGGTCTATCTGCGCGCCTCCTACATGCCGGTGCGCGACGCGGCCGGGAAGGTGGAGCGGGTGGTCAAGATCGCCGCCGACGTCAGCGAGGACGCGGACGCCGAGTTCGACGCCAAGGGCAAGCTCGAGGCGATCTCGCGCGTGCAGGCGATCATCGAATTCGATGTCGACGGCAAGATCCTGACCGCGAACGAGAAATTTCTGGAAAAGATGGGCTATCGCCTGGAGGAGATCCAGGGCAGGCACCACCGCATATTCCTGCCGCAGGGCGAGGCCGACCGCCCCGAATACGCCGAGTTCTGGCGCAAGCTGGCCAAGGGCCAGCATGTCTCGGGCGAATTCCGGCGGAAGTCCAAGGACGGCCGCGACGTGTGGATCGACGCCTCCTACAACGCGGTGATGGACCGCTACGGCAAGGTGCTGCGCGTGGTGAAGTTCGCCAACGACGTCACCTCGCGGGTGCGCTCGGTCGAAACGCTGGGCGTGGCGCTGGGGCGGCTGGAGGGCGGCGACCTGACCTTCACGGTCGACACCCCGCTCGAGCCCGCCTACGAGCCGCTGCGCGCCAGCGTCAACAAGGTGGCCGAGGCCTATCGCGCGATGGTGGAACGGATCGGATCGGCGACCGAGGCGCTGCGCCGCGGCTCCAGCCGGATCACCTCCGGCGCCACCGACATGTCGGACCGGGCCGAACAGCAGGCCGCGACGCTGGAGGAGGTGGCCGCGACCATCGAGGAACTGTCGGGGGCGATCACCTCGACCGCGCAGAGCTCGCGCCACGGCACCGAGGTGGTGCGCAAGGCGGCGGAGCGGACCGAATCGGGTCAGGCGGTGATCGAGCAGGCCACCCAGGCGGTGCGCACCATCGAAGAGAGCAGCCGGAAGATCAACGAGATCAACGTGGTGATCGAATCGATCGCCTTCCAGACCAACCTGCTGGCGCTGAACGCGGCGGTGGAGGCGGCGCGCGCCGGGGAGGCGGGAAAGGGCTTCGCGGTCGTGGCCTCCGAAGTGCGCAACCTCGCCCAGCGCTCGTCGGACGCGGCGGCGGACACCTCGCGGCTGATCAAGGAGAGCAGCGGCAACGTGGAGCGCGGCGCGCAGTTGATGAACGCGGCGGTGCAGGTGTTCAGCGACATCCGCGAGCAGGTGGAGGCGCTGGCCAAAAGCATCGCCGATATCGACACCGCGAATGCCGAGCAGTCGGCGGGGGTGAACGAGATCAATTCCGCGGTCTCGGATCTCGACGCCAACACCCAGGCCAACGCCCATGTCTCGGTGGAGAACGCGGCGGCGGCCCGGTCGCTGGACTCCGAACTGTCGGATCTCGCGGAGATGCTGGAGTTCTTCCGGATCGGCGCGCCCGCCAAGGGCCGTCGCGCCGCCTGACCCCGGGGGCGGCCGCGACGGCCGCGCCGCCAGGCCTCGCCCTCACGCCCGCGGCCGCATCGAGCAGGCCGCGGGCGTCAGCGTCTCCGACGGCGCGCGTCCGGATCGGCCCCGGCGCAGCGCCCGCCGCGGACGGAACGGGGCGAAGGGGGCGAAGGGCGCGGTCGCAAGAGATGCGCCCTAGCCGGGATGTCCCCCGGCCCGGCGCCCGAGGCTCAAACCGTCTCCACCCGCAGCGCCATCGGCACGTCGAGGCACTCCTTCATCGCCCCGAGCCGCCCCAGCGCCCCGTCCAGGGCGGCGCGCGAGGTGGGGTGGGTCATGAAGATCGCCGGGGCGGCGCCGCCTTCGTGGTCGTACTGGCGCATCTGGCGGATGGACACGCCCTCCTCCCCCAGCGCCGCGGCGACCTTGGCGAGCGTGCCCGGCGCGTCATGCAGCGACATGCGCAGATAATAGGCCGCGGCCCCCGCATCCGTGGCCCGCGCCGCCGCGACCAGCGACGCCGCCGGCGCGCCGAACACCGGCCCGAGCCGGCCGCGCGCGATGTCCATCACGTCGGCCATCACCGCCGAGGCGGTCGGCCCCTCGCCCGCGCCCGGCCCCTCGAACAGGGTCGCGCCGACGAAATCGCCCTCGACCACCACCGCGTTGGTCACGCCCGAAAGCTGCCCCAACCCGCTGTCGGCCGGCACCAGACAAGGGCTCATCCGCTGCTCCAGCCCCGCCTCGCTCATCGAGGCGACGCCCAGCAGCTTGATCCGGTAGCCCATGTCCTGGGCATGCGCGATGTCGGTCAGCGTCACCCGGTCGATGCCCTCGGTCTGCACGCCGGCGAAATCCACCCGCGCCCCGAAGGCCAGCGCGGCCAGCAGCGACAGCTTGTGCGCCGCGTCGACGCCGCCCACGTCGAAGCTCGGATCGGCCTCGGCGTAGCCCAGCCGCTGCGCCTCCTCCAGCACTTCGGCGTAATCGGCGCCGCGGGCCTGCATCTCGGTCAGGATGTAATTGCAGGTGCCGTTCATCACGCCCATCACCCGGCGGATGCCGTTGGCGGCGAGCCCTTCGCCCAGGGCCTTGACGATGGGAATGCCGCCGCACACCGCCGCCTCGTAGCGCAGGGCGAGGCCCGCGGCCTCGGCGGCCTCGGCCATGGCCTGGCCGTGATGGGCGAGCATCGCCTTGTTGGCGGTGACCACATGCTTGCCGGTCGCGAGCGCGGTCTCGACGGCGGCCTTGGCCGGCCCGTCCTCGCCGCCCATCAGTTCCAGCAGCACGTCGACGTCGTCGCGCCGGGCGAGCGCCACCGGATCGTCCTCCCAGGCATAGGCGTCGAGCGACACCCCGCGATCGCGGCTGCGGGAGCGGGCGGAGACCGCGGCGATCTCGACCGGACGCCCGGCCCGGACCGCGAGCAGGGCGGCATGGGTCTGCACGATCCGGACCACCCCCGCGCCGACGGTTCCCAGTCCGGCGATGCCGAGGCGAAGCGGGACGTCGGTCATGATCGGGATCCTCCGGGACGGCGGCGTTGCAGGCAGGGGCTCTCTTAGCCGGAGGTCGGTCGCTTGGCCAGATGCGGGGCGGCGGTCATCGCGGGCGGGCGCCCGAGCCCCGGACCGCGGCGCCATCGGCGAGGCAGGCGCCGCGCAGGCCCCACGCCCGGCGGGACCGCGGCGCCCGCGGCGCAGGGCCACGTCATCGCCCATGGCGCCGCCGCGAG
>NZ_JBSRTQ010000095.1:0-17380 GCF_055129145.1 Albimonas sp.
GCCCGGCGCCCGAGGCTGCGCCGGTCGCAGCCGCCGAGCCTGCGCCCGCCCCGCGGCCCGAGCCCGCGGCGGCCCCCGAGCCGGTGGTCGCCGCCGCGCCGGAGGCGGTCGAGCGCCCCGCGCCGCGGGTGATGCCGGCGATTCCGCCCAACGGTCCGCAGCCGCCGCAGGTCTCCGAGGTCTCCGAAGAGGCCCGGCGCAACCTGGAGGAGGTGGAGAAGCGCGCCCGCAGGCTCGACCTGCTTCAACTCACCGAGCGCACCTGCAAATGGCCGATCGGCGACCCGGCGACGGACGACTTCTTCTTCTGCGGCCTGCCCTCGATCGCCGGCAAGCCGTATTGCGAAGGCCATGTCGCCATCGCCTTCCAGCCGATGAGCGCCCGGCGCGACCGTTCCCGCAGCCGCTGAGCCTGAGGGCCGGGCGCCGTGGGGGGCCGGCTCGATGCGACCCCGGACCCGCCGTCGCGCCCGACCTCGGGCGCGACGGCGTCGCGTTCGGGGGGGGTGTTCCGGGCCGGCGGGATCGGGGTCGGATCAGTCCGCGTCCGGCGCCGTGTCGCCGGGGGCGGGAGGCGGCGAGGCGTCGTCGATCTCCCGCCCCGACTGCATCCACCACGACGCGGCGGCGATGCGCCGGGCCTGGTCGCCGATCCGCTCCAGATCCTTGGCGAGGAACAGGCGCTGGGCGAAGCGGGCGACGTCCTGCGGGCGCTCCGCCATCCCCGCCACCAGGCTGTCGAGCAGCGAGGAGAAATGCGCGTCCAGCGCCGCGTCCCGCCGCCAGACCGCGCGGGCCCGGGCCGCGTCGCGCGACTGATGCGCCGACAGCGCCATGGAGAGCTGGGCCAGCGCCCGTCCCCCGAAGCGGCGCAGCGCCATGTCGAAATCATCGGGGCCCGCGCCCGCGGCGGCGGCGCCCGCGCGCCTGAGCTCCGCCCCGCGGGCGGCGATGTTGGCGGCGAGCTCCCCGGTCCGCTCCAGCGCCGGGATCATGCGCAGCGCCGCCAGCACCAGCCGCAGATCCGCGGCCATCGGCTGGCGCAGCGCCAGCACGAAGGCGGCCGAGGTGGTGGCGGAGCGGGCGAAATCCACGATCCGGGCGCGACGGCCCGCGGCCTCTTCGGCGAGCGCGGGGTCCCCGGTCTCCATCGCGCGCAGGGCGAGGTCGGTCAGCGCCTCCGCCTGGCCGCCGAGCCGCAGGGTCAGGGCGACGACCCCGGTCAGGTCCTCGTCGAAGGCCGACACGATGTGCCGCCGGCTGGGCTCGGCGGCGATGGGCGGCGGGGGGGGAGGCGAACGCTGGAACATGGGGACCGGGTGAGGAAGGGGTGAAGCCCGAGCCTAGCCCATTCCTGTTGCAGTCTTGTGTCGCCCGTTGGGGCAACCTGCCGATCTGCGCGGATTTTTCCCGGCCCAGGCGTCGGTCCGGGTCACCGTCGAGGGTCTCAGGCGTCCGCCCCGGCCTCGGACTGTTCCCCGACCCGTCCGGCACGGGAGGCGGCGTCGGCGGGCAGCCACAATGTGAAACTTGCGCCCTCGCCCGGCGTGCTCTCGATCGACAGCTCGCCGCGGTGGCGCGACAGGATGTGCTTGACGATGGCGAGGCCGAGCCCGGTGCCCCCCTGGCTGCGGCTGCGCTTGATCGACACGCGGTAGAAGCGCTCGGTCAGCCGCGGGATATGCTCGGCCGGCACGCCCTCGCCATGGTCGCGCACGCGCAGGCCGACCATGCCGGGATGGTCGGGGGTGGCGGGGGCGCGGTTCAGCTCCACCGGCCCGGCGCCGCCGTATTTCAGCCCGTTCTCCAGCAGGTTGCCGATGGCCTGGATCAGCTGATCCCGGTCGCCGCGCACCACCGGGCCGCGAGGGGGCAGGTCGACCGCGATGGTCATGCCGCGCTCGTCCGCCATCGGCCCGAGGCTTTCGGCGGTCTCGCGCGCGATTTCGCCCAGATCGACCAGTTCGGTCGGGGCCACATGTTCGTTCAGCTCGATCCGGTTCAGGGACAGCAGGTCGTCGACCAGCCGCTGCATCCGCTCCGCCTGGGCCTGCATGATGCCGAGGAAGCGTTCGCGCGCCGCCTCGTCGTCGCGGGCCGGGCCCTGCAGGGTCTCGATGAAGCCCTTGATCGAGCTGAGCGGGGTGCGCAGCTCATGGCTCGCATTGGCGATGAAATCCGTGCGCATCCGTGCGAGGCGCAGGTCCTGGGTGCGGTCGGTGAACAGGCACAGCACGCGCCGCCCGCCGCGGGGCGCGCCGGTGCCGCCGCCGTCGACATGGGCGGAGAGCACCCGGTTGCGGTCGCCATGCAGGGTGAAGTCGAAGCCGCGCGGCCCGGCGCCGGCCAACGCCTCGGCGAGGGCGTCGAGCATGTCGGGGGCGCGGAAGGACATCGAATAGTGCTCGCCGACGCGCAGCCGCTCGAACAGGAGGCGGGCGGCGGCGTTGGCGTAGATCACCATGCCGGCCCCGTCGATCAGCAGCAGGGCGAGCGGCAGCCGGTCGAGCGCGGCGCGCCCCAGCCCGGGCTCGAGGTCCGACGCGGGCCCGCCGCGCGCGGTCTCGGAGGCCGCTGCGGGGCGCTGGGCGGAGATCACGGCGGCGCGGCGGACGGCGGCGGCGTTGGGGAGGCCGAAGGCGGCGACGAGGGCGGCGGCGAGGCCGGCGGCGGCCTGCCCCTCCTGTCCCCATCCGGCGGACTGGGCGACCAGCGCCGCGGCGATGCCGGCGGCGGCCGCGCCCAGGCGTCCGCCGCGCTGCGTCCAGAAATCCATGCCCGAAACCGTCCTTTCGTCTGCGCCCCGAGAAGGGGGACCACGCAGGGAGCCGCGCATTCGTCCCGCAACGGGCCGGGGTTAGCACGCCCGCGCCGCGACGCGAAGCGGGTTTGCCTTCGCACGGGCGTCACATATGTATCCCCCGCGGCCCGGCAGGGGATCGGGCCCGCGAATCGCTCCGCGCCCGGGTTCCCGCCCTTGCGCCGGACGACCAGGGAAGGCCCGGACATGATCCGCTACACGCTGCGCTGCGCCGATGGCCACGATTTCGACAGCTGGTTCCAGTCGGCCGAGACCTATGAGCGGCTCAAGTCCGCCGGCGGGCTGAACTGCGCGGTCTGCGGCCATCCGGAGGTGGACAAGGCCCTGATGGCCCCGCAGGTCGCCACCGCCCGCCGCAAGGCGGCCACGCCGGCGGAGGCGGAAGCCCGCCCCCTCGCCTCCGCCCCGGCCCCCGCGCCGGCGGAGGACCGGGCCACCATGCTCTCGGCCCCCGGCTCGCCGATCGAGGCGGCTTTGCGGGCGCTGCGCGAGAAGGTCGAGGCCACGGCCGAGAATGTCGGCCGCGACTTCCCGCGCCTCGCGCGCGAAATGCACGAGGGCGAAGCCGCGGACCGGCCGATCTACGGCGAAGCCACCCGCGACGAGGCCCGCGAACTGATCGAGGACGGCATCCCCGTCGCCCCGTTGCCCTGGGCCGGACGCAAGCCCAACTGAGCTGCGGACCGGTCTCCGCTCCCGGTCCTCCGCGCCCTGCCGACCCGGCCCGCCCGATCCGAACGCAGGATCGCGCATCGCAACGTCATGCGGGCCGTCGGACCGCGCATCGTCGCGGATGCCGGATTTCGGCTTGCCCGCGGCCCGTCCATGCGCCACCCTTGGGGAACGTCCGACGCTGATCGGGCGCGGCGTTCATCCAGATGGAGAGCCCTTGGCGCAGTTTGTTCTGTCCGCCGAATCCGGCCGCCGGACCCTGTCCAGCGAAGACCCCGCAATGCCCGGCGCGCTCTCCGAGACGCTGCTGGATTTCCCTGACAACACCCTGCTGGCCTCGCTCTGCGGCGCCTTCGACCGGCATCTCGCCCATGTCGAGCAGGCGCTGACGGTGCAGATCCTGCGCCGGGGCAACGTGCTCGCCATCCTCGGCGAGCCCGCCGCCCGGACGCGCGCGGCCGAAGCGCTCAGCGCGCTCTACCTCCGGCTCGAGCAGGGCCGGCCGGTGGAGCCGGGCGACGTCGATGCCGCGCTCCGCTTCGGCGCGGAAGTTCCTCCCGCCTCCGAAGCCGGGGCGCCGCCCCGCGAAAACCAGCTGGAAATGTTCGCCGGCGGCAAGCTGGAGATCCGCACCCGCAAAAAGACCGTCGAGCCGCGCACCGCGGCCCAGCGCGATTATGTGCGGGCGCTGTTCGACAAGGAACTGGTGTTCGGCGTCGGGCCCGCCGGCACCGGCAAGACCTATCTCGCGGTCGCGGTCGGCGTCTCGATGTGGCTGGAGGGCCGGGTCGACCGGATCGTCCTTTCGCGTCCGGCGGTGGAGGCGGGCGAACGGCTCGGCTTCCTGCCCGGCGACATGAAGGAGAAGATCGACCCTTACATGCAGCCGCTCTACGACTCGCTCAACGACCTGCTGCCGCCGGGCCAGGTGCAGAAGGCCATTCTCGACAAGAAGATCGAGATCGCGCCGCTGGCCTTCATGCGCGGACGCACGCTGTCGAACGCCTTCGTGGTGCTCGACGAGGCGCAGAACGCCACCGAGATGCAGATGAAGATGTTCCTCACCCGGCTGGGCGAGGGCTCGCGCATGTCGATCAACGGCGACCTCACCCAGATCGACCTGCCGCGCGGCGTGCGCTCGGGCCTCGATCAGGCGGTGCGGCTGCTGGAGAACGTGAAGGGCGTGGGCCTCACCCGCTTCAAGGCGGCGGATGTGGTGCGCCACCCGATGGTGCAGCGGATCATCGAGGCCTATGACGCCGAATACGGCGAAGAAGGCCGGCGGGAGGGGATCGATGGCCGCCCCAGCCGCTGAAGCCGGGCCGGAGCTCGCATCCGGCATCGCCATCGAGCTGTCGCTCGAGGATGAGCGCTGGGCCGAAGCGCTGGGCGACGAGGACGGGGTGGAGGCGCTGGCCCGCGACGCGGCCAACCTCGCGCTCGGGGTGGCCGGGATCGACCCTGCGGGCTGGTCGGTGAGCTTCCTCTTCGCCGATGACGATGTGGTGTCGCGGCTCAACGAATCCTTCCGCGGCAAGGCCGCGCCCACCAACGTGCTGTCCTGGCCCGCGCACGAACTGCGGGCCGAGGCGGCGGGCGGCCCCGATGGCGCGCGCCCCGCGCCGCCCCCCCCGCCCGAGACCGACGGGCCCTGGGGGGGGGAGCCCGAAAGCCTCGGCGACGTGGCGCTGGCCTGGGAGACGGTGGCGGCGGAGGCGGAGGCGCAGGGCCTTGCGATATCCGACCATGTCCGTCGCCTGGCGCTTCATGGTACGCTGCATCTGCTGGGATACGACCACGAGCGCGACGGCGACGCCCGCCTGATGGAAGGGCTGGAGTCGCAGGCTTTGCTTGCCGCGGGGCACGCCGACCCTTATCTCGCGCAGGAGGCCCGGCCCGACGCCGGCGCCAAGAAGGCAAGGAGCGATGGACGCTGATCGAAGTTCGGCCGACCTGGATCAGGTCGCGCCGCAAGGCAAGCCGCGGAACCGGGACGACGCCTCGTCGTCCGGCCGCAATGCGGATGCCCCGGAAGACGGCGGGCCCTCGCCGTCCCTGATCTCCCGCCTGTTCGGCCGCCGAGGCGGCGCGGACGAGGCTGAGCAGGATGCGGCCCCGGCCGCCTCCAGCGCCGGCGAACGCGCGATGCTGGTCAATGTGCGCCGCCTACGCGAGCTGCGGGTGATCGACGTGATGGTGCCCCGCGCCGATATCGAGGCGGTGGATCTGGCCACCGGACTCGAGGATCTGGTCGCCGCCTTCCGTCACACCCGCCACACGCGGCTGCCGGTCTATCGCGACACGCTCGACGATCCGCTGGGGTTCATCCACCTCAAGGACCTGGCGCTGCGCTTCGGCTTCAACGGCGCCCCGTCCGAGCCGCTGGACCTGCGCCCGCTGGTGCGCCCGATGCTCTACGTGCCGCCCTCGATGCCGATCGAGGCGCTGCTGCAGAAGATGCAGGGCGGGCGGATGCACATGGCGCTGGTCATCGACGAATACGGCGGCGTCGACGGGCTGGTGACCATCGAGGACGTGCTGGAGCAGATCGTCGGCGACATCGAGGACGAGCATGACGTCGCGGACGCCTTCGCCTGGCGCAAGGAGGCGGACGGCATCTACATCTGCGCGGCCCGGCTGGAGATCCCGGAATTCGAGGCCGAGGCCGGGGTCGACCTGCTGTCGGACGAGCTGGACGAGGATGTCGACACGCTCGGCGGCCTGGTCTTCATGCTGGCCGACCGGGTGCCGGAGCGGGGCGAGGTGATCGTCCATCCCGAGGGCCACGAATTCGAGGTGCTGGACGCCGACCCCCGCCGGATCAAGCGGCTGCGGGTTCGGCTGAAGCTGGGCGATGCGGCGCTGGCGTCGTCCGGATCGGATGCCGCGACAGGGTCGGGGCCGGCGCAGGAGGCGCAGGCCGCCGAATGACGTCTCGGCGACGGGCCCGTGCCCCGCGGCGCGCAGGCTCCGGGACCGGCCTGCCTTCCTCTTGTCGACGGCCGGTCCTCGCTCCGAATGTCAGGCTGACTCCCGGGCGCCCCTGACGCGCCCCATCCAGGCCTGACGCCGGCGCAGGGAGGGGAAGGGCCTCGCCGCCGCCCCCGCCGCGCGATCGGCGCTCCTCTTCCGAACGGATCCCCCTATGAGCCGCCCGCCCCTTTCCGACGCCGACCGCGCCGCGCGCGCCTCCCGCCGCCGTCGGCTCTGGCTCGCGGGGCTCTGCGGCGTGGCGCTGACGCTCGCCCAGGCGCCGGTCTTCGCCTGGCCGCTGGTCTTCGCCGCCATCCCGGCGCTGCTGGTCCTGATTTTCGGGCGGGGCGAGCGGCGCGAGGCCTTCGGGCTCGGCTGGGCCGCCGGCGCCGGCTATTTCCTCACCGGGCTCTACTGGGTGGCCGAGGCGTTCCTTGTCGACATCGCCCGCCACGGCTGGATGGCGCCCTTCGCCATCGCCGGGCTGGCGGCGGGGCTGGGCCTGTTCTGGGGGGGCGCCGCCTGGCTCGCCCGCCGCTCCGGCGCCCTTGGGCCGGCCGCGCCGCTCGCCTTCGCCGCGGCGCTGACCCTCGCCGAATTCGCCCGCGCCCATGTGCTGACCGGCTTTCCCTGGGCGCTCACCGCCTACGCTTTCGCCGACACGCCGGTCGCCCAGACGGCGTCGCTCTTCGGCCCGCACATGCTGGGGTTTCTGGTCGTGCTGGCGGCGGGGCTGCCGGCGATCCCGTTCCTGACCGCCCCCCGCCCGGCCCTGCGGGTCACGCTGGCCTGGGCGACGGTCGCCGTGGGAACGCTCGTCGCCGGGTGGATGTGGGGGGCGGAGCGGCTCGCCGTCCTCGACCCGGACGCCCCCGACGCGCCGCAGGTGCGCCTCGTCCAGCCCAACGCCGCCCAGCGCGCCAAATGGGATCCGGCCGAAGTCCCCCGCATCTTCGCCCGTCTGCGCAGCCTCTCGGCCCCCGGCCCCGATCAGCCTGAAGCCGATGTGGTGATCTGGCCGGAAACCGCGGTGCCGTGGCTGCTCGATGGGGAGCCTGAGGCCCGCGCCATGATCGCCGAAAGCGCACGGGGCGCCGTCTCCATCCTCGGCGCGAGGCGGATCGCCAAGGGCGGCGACGGGCGGCCCGGCTGGCGGAACGCGCTGGAGGCGATGAATGCCGACGGCGTGCTGGTCGCGCGCTACGACAAGCGGCATCTGGTGCCCTTCGGCGAGTATCTGCCGTTCTTCGACATGCTGTCGTCTCTCGGCCTCGGCCCGCTGGTCGGCGAGAACGGCGGCTTCGTGCCCGGCGAGGACGACCCGGTGCAGCGGGTCGAGGGCCTGCCGCCCTTCGCCGCCCAGATCTGCTACGAGACCATCTTTCCCCACGAGATGCCCTCCGCCGCGCCGGGCGAGCGCCCCGCCTGGATCGTGCAGATCACCAACGACGCCTGGTTCGGGACGTCTTCGGGGCCCTGGCAGCATTTCCATCAGGCGCGGATGCGGGCGATCGAGCAGGGGCTGCCGCTGGCGCGCGCGGCGAATACCGGCGTCTCGGCGATGATCGACGCCAAGGGCCGCGTGATCGCGCGGCTCGGGCTGAACGAGGCCGGCGCCCTGCAGGCGGCGCTGCCCCCCGCGCTGCCGCCCACGCCTTACGCAAGGACCGGCGATCTGCCGTGGATGGCGGCGCCGCTGCTGGCGCTGCTCGCCGTCGCCGGGACCGCCGTCCGTGGCCGCAGGCGCGGCTGATCCGCCCTTTGTCTACAAGGCGACGGAACGGCTGGGGCTTCGCTTGACCCCGTATCCCCGTACTGTTTAGTCAAGGGCCTGAACGCGGTTGCAACCTTTCCGCGCGCTTGCGCGGAATCCCTCGAAGGAGCGTCACTTGGCTCGGGACAGCTATCTTTTCACCTCGGAATCCGTTTCCGAAGGTCACCCTGACAAGGTCTGCGACCGCATTTCGGATGCCGTGCTCGATGCGTTCCTGGCGGCCGATCCCGTGTCCCGCGTCGCCTGCGAGACCTTCGCCACCACCGACCGGGTGGTGATCGGCGGCGAGGTCCGCGGCCCCGGCGACGTGATCCGCGCGGTCGAGGAGATCGCGCGCAACTGCGTGAAGGACATCGGCTATGAGCAGGACGGCTTCCACTGGGCCAACCTGAAGGTCGACAACTACCTGCACGCCCAGTCCGCCGACATCGCCCAGGGCGTCGACGCGGCCGGCAACAAGGACGAAGGCGCGGGCGATCAGGGGATCATGTTCGGCTACGCCTCGGACGAGACCGAGGCGCTGATGCCCGCGCCCATCCACTACGCCCACGCCATGCTCAAGAAGCTGGCGGAGGTGCGCAAGTCCGGCGAGCATGGCTGGCTCGGCCCCGACGCCAAGTCCCAGCTGACCGTGCGCTACGAGAACGGGATGCCGGTGGGGATCACCTCCATCGTGCTGTCGACCCAGCATCTGGACGCGAGCCTGACCTCGGCCATGGTGCGCGAGCGGGTGGAGCCGCTGATCCTCGGCGTGCTGCCTGACGGCTGGGTGAACGCCGACACCGTCTGGCACGTGAACCCGACCGGCAAGTTCGTCATCGGCGGGCCGGACGGCGACGCGGGGCTGACGGGGCGCAAGATCATCGTCGACACCTATGGCGGCGCGGCCCCGCATGGCGGCGGCGCGTTCTCGGGCAAGGATCCGACCAAGGTCGACCGCTCGGCCGCCTATGCGGCGCGTTACCTCGCCAAGAACGTGGTGGCGGCCGGCATGGCGAAGAAATGCGTGCTGCAGCTCAGCTACGCCATCGGCGTCAGCCAGCCGCTGTCGATCTACGTGGACACGCTGGGCACCGGCGAAGTGCCGGAGGAGAAGATCGAGGCGGCGTTGGCCAAGGTCATGGACCTCAGCCCCCGCGGCATCCGCACCAAGCTGCAGCTGAACAAGCCGATCTACCAGCGCACCGCCGCCTACGGCCATTTCGGCCGGGCGCCCGATGCCGAGGGCGGGTTCTCCTGGGAGAACACCGACCTGATCCATGAGCTGAAGGCGGCCGTCTGAGGCGAACCCGCCGCCCGGCCGCGTCGCGCGCATGAAAGTCCCGGCGCGCCGCCCCTCACCCGGGGCGGCGCGCGCGTTTTCCGGAGGAGGAACGGCGCGATGACCGAGAGCGGATCCCCGAACGAGCCCGCGGCGGACTGGGCGCTGCCCTGGACCGGCGGCTGCCGTTGCGGTGCGGTGCGCTTCGAGGTGACGGCGCCGCCGCTGATGTCGGTCGCCTGCCACTGCAAGGGCTGCCGGCGGATGGCCGGCGGTCCGTATTCGTTGGGCATCATGATCCCGAAGCCGGGCTTTCGCCTGACGAAGGGCGAGACGGTGCGTGCGGGGCTCGGCGCCGCGCCGGGAGGCTCGGCCGAGGGCGCGGACATCGACCACCGCGCCTGCGGCGTCTGCGCGAGCTGGATGTTCACCTATATCTCCCTGCTTCCCGGGCTGGCGAACCTGCGTCCCACGATGCTCGACCGCGACGAATGGCTGGTCCCGCTGGTGGAGACCTGCCGGGACGAGGCGCTGCCCGGCGTCGTCACCGGCGCCCGGCACGCCTTCGACGGCTTCCCGCCGGAGGACGCCTGGTCGGGTCTGATGGCGGAATACGCGCGCGATGGCGCAAGGCCCCCCGCGGCGCGCTGACCGGCGCGGATGGCTGGACAGGACCGCCCGCGTCGCGCTATCGCCGCGCCATGAGCGCATTCATCCCCCGCGAAGACCGCGTCCCCCGACGCAATTTCCACGGCCGCCGGCATGGCAAGACCCTGCGCGCCGGCCAGGCGCAGCATCTCGAGACCACGCTGGAGGACCTCCGTCCCCGCAACGTCTCGCCCGAGGACAACCCGGAGCGCACCCAGATCGACCTCGAAGCGCTCTTCGGGCGCGCGGCGCCGCTGTGGCTCGAGGTCGGCTTCGGCGGCGGCGAGCACATGCTGGCCCAGGCCGAGGCCCACCCGGAAATCGGCGTGCTGGGCTGCGAGCCCTTCGTCAACGGCGTGGCGATGTGCGTGGCCGACATGGTCCGGCGCGAGATCCCCAACGCCCGCGTGCATCCGGGCGACGCGCGCGACCTGATGGAGGTGATGCCCGAGCGTTCGGTGGACCGGGCCTTCCTGCTCTATCCCGACCCCTGGCCCAAGACCCGCCACCACAAGCGGCGCTTCATGAACCCCGAGGAGCTGGATCTGCTCGCCCGGGTGATGCGCCCGGGGGCGGAGCTGCGGGTGGCGACGGATATCGAGGACTATGTGCGCCATTCGCTGGCGGCGGTGGCGGCGCATGCCGATTTCGAGTGGACCGCCGAGCGGCCCGCCGACTGGCGCGAGCCCTGGGCCGGCTGGCACCGGACCCGCTACGAGGCGAAGGCCCTGCGCGAGGACCGCAGGCCGCATTACCTGATCTTTCGGAGGCTCTGACGCCGCCGCGCCCCGCTCGGTCCGGGGCTCCCCACCCGCCCGCCCGCGGCCCGGCCCGAGCGGGGCGCGGCGGCGGGCGACATGGAAAAGGGGGCGCCCGTCTCCGGCCGCCCCCCTGTTCGGCGAAGTCCGTCCGTTCAGGCGAAGAACTGGCCGCCGTTCGCCGAGATCACCGAGCCGGTGATGAAGCCCGCCTCGTCCGCGGCGAGGAAGGCCACGCAGCGCGCGATCTCCTCGGGTTCGCCAAGGCGACCGACGGGGATCTGGCCGATGATCTGCTCGCGCACCTTCTCGGGCACCGCCATCACCATGTCGGTGCCGATATAGCCCGGCGCCACCACGTTGACGGTGATGTTGGCGCGCGCGCCTTCCTGGGCGAGCGCCCGGGTGAAGCCGATGTCGCCGGCCTTGGCCGCCGAGTAGTTGGCCTGGGCGAACTGCCCCTTCTGGCCGTTGATCGACGAAATGGTGACGATGCGCCCGAACTTGCGGTCGCGCATGCCGTTCCAGCAGTTATGCGTCATGTTGAAGACGCCGGTCAGGTTGGTGTCGATCACCGCCTTCCAGTGATCCGGGGTCATCTTGTGGAACGGCGCGTCGCGGGTGATGCCGGCGTTGTTGATCAGCACCTCGACCGGGCCCTTGTCGGCCTCGATCCGGGCGATGCCGGCCTTGCAGGCCTCGTAATCGGCGACGGACCACTTGTAGACGTCGATGCCATGCTCGGCCTTGAAGGCCGCGGCGGCCTCGTCATTGCCGGCGTAATTCGCCGCGACGGCATAGCCCGCCGCCTTCAGCGCGATCGAGATCGCCGCCCCGATGCCTCGGGTGCCGCCGGTCACAACTGCAACGCGTCCCATGGTGTTTTCCTCCGGTTTCCTGTCGGCTCCGGCGTCGCTGCGCCGGAGATGTGGCTTTTTGTCGGCGCAATTTTGTTTCGCTTGCCAGGTTGATCCGTCTCATATCTTGCGCGAACCCGCAAGGCGCAGGCCGGGCCTGCGTCGCGGTTCGCGCGGGATTGCGATTGAGAGTCAGCCTTGAGGCGAGGCGGCGGGGCCAGCGACGCGCGTCGCTGGCCGGGCTTCAGGCGATCAGGCGCGCTCGACGCACATGGCGACGCCCATGCCGCCGCCGATGCAGAGCGTGGCGAGGCCCTTCTTCACGTCGCGGCGCTGCATCTCGAACAGCAGCGTCATCAGCACGCGCGCCCCCGACGCGCCGATCGGGTGGCCGATGGCGATGGCGCCGCCGTTCACGTTCACGATCGACGGATCCCAGCCCATGTCCTTGTTCACGGCGCAGGCCTGGGCGGCGAAAGCCTCGTTGGCCTCGATCAGCTCCAGGTCCTCGACCTTCCAGCCGGCCTTCTCCAGCGCCTTGCGGGACGCGTGAACCGGGCCCATGCCCATGATCCTGGGGTCGAGACCGGCGGTGGCGTAGCTCACGATGCGGGCCAGCGGCTCGATCCCGCGCTTCTCGGCGTTGGCGGCCTTCATCAGCACCACGGCGGCGGCGCCGTCGTTGATGCCGGACGCGTTGGCGGCGGTGACCGTGCCGTCCTTCTTGAAGGCGGGGCGCAGCTTCTGCATCGCCTCCATCGTCGCGCCGGCGCGGATGTATTCGTCCTTGTCGATCACGACGTCGCCCTTGCGGGTCTTCACGGTGAACGGCGCGATCTCGGCGTCGAAGCGCCCGGCCTTCTGCGCGGCCTCGGCCTTGTTCTGGGAGGCGACGGCGAATTCGTCCTGCGCGTCGCGCCCGATCTGGAACTTCTCCGCCACGTTCTCGGCGGTGATGCCCATGTGGTAGCCGTTGAAGGCGTCCCAGAGCCCGTCCTTGATCATGGTGTCGATGAACTCCATGTCGCCCATCTTCTTGCCCGCGCGCAGATAAGCGGCGTGGGCGGAGAGGGACATGGATTCCTGGCCGCCCGCGACCACGATGTCGGCGTCGCCGAGCATCACGTTCTGCGCGCCCAGCGCGACGGCGCGAAGCCCCGATCCGCAGACCTGGTTGATGCCCCAGGCGGAGGCGGATTCGGGCAGACCGGCGAGGATATGGGCCTGGCGAGCCGGGTTCTGGCCCTGGGCCGCGGTCAGCACCTGGCCGAGAATGGTCTCGGAGACCTCGCCCGCCTCGATCCCGGCCCGCGCGATGGCGGCCTGGATGGCGGCGGCGCCGAGCTCATGGGCCGGGGTGGCGCCGAAAACGCCGCTGAAGGAGCCTACAGCGGTGCGGGCGCCGCCTGCGATGACGACATCGGTCATGTGTCTTCCTCCGTATCGCGCCGCGCGGATCCTGCGCGGGCCGGTTCAAGGGTCGTCCGTCGCCCGGGGTCGTGGGACCGGCTCCGGGTCGGATGCCGCTCGGTTGTCGCTACGTCGTTACGTACAACCGAACGGGGATGAGTCGACAGGGTCAACGCGTCTGCGGCGCTTTTCCCGGTCCGTTGGGGGCAGCCTATCGCGTCAGTCGCCGCCGATAAAGCGCGCGAGATGAGCCCAGACCTCGCGATGGGCCGACGAGCCGACGATCATGCCGACATGGCCGGTGCGCGGGCGGCGCAGGCGGGCGCCGGGGATGGCGCGGGGCAGGGCCTCGGCGCAGTCGGGCGGCGCGATGCGGTCGGAGGCGGAGCAGAAGGCCAGCGTCGGGGCCTCGATGGCCTCGGGGACCACCGGCTCGCCGCCGAGCACCCATTCGCCGCGTCCGGTCTGGTTGCGCATGTACCAGCCGATGGCCACGTCGCGCGCGGCGGGCGCGGCCATGGTGACGCCGTCGTTGAGCCAGTCCTCCGTCGCCGTGAAGATCTCCACGTTGGGATCTTCGGGGGCGAGGGCGGCGTAGCGGCGGAATTTCCGCAGCGCCAGCGTGGGGTCCAGCGCGGCGAAGAGCAGTTGCAGCGCGTCGACCGGCACCGCGCCCAGCGCTTCGCCAAGCCCGGCGAGGCGGGCGGCGATGGCCTCCGGCCCCTCCTTCGCGGCGAGCGCCGCCACCGCGCCGCCGATGCCGGTGAGGCGGCTGAAATCCCAGGGCGCCCCGATCAGGGCGAGCCGGGCGCAAAGATCGGGACGGCGCGCCGCCAGCGCCGCCGCGAAGGCGCCACCCATGCAATAGCCGAGCGCGGCGGGGGGGCGGCCGGTCAGTTCGGCCGCGGCTTCGGTCGCGGGCAGCATCCGCTCGGTGAAATAGGCCGAAAGATCAAAGCCCTGCTCCACCCCCTCCGGCAGGCCCCAGTCGAGCAGCAGCGGCCGGAACCCCTGGCCCGCGAGCCAGCGCAGCAGGGACCGGTCGGGATGCAGGTCGAGGATATAGGCGCGGTTGACCAGCGAGGGCGTGACCACGACCGCGATGGCGCCAGGCGGCGCATCGGCCCCGTAATCCAGCAGCCGGGCGGAGCCGGCGCGCCAGACCACGGGCGGTTCGGGCAGGGCTCGGGTCCAGGGATGGGCCTGATAGCGCTCGATGCCCTCGAGCATCTGGCGCAGGCGGCGCGCGGCCTCGGCGGCGACGGCGAAGGGGGCGTCCTCGCCGGTCGCGCCGAGGTCGCGGGCCGAGGCGCGGCCTTCGGGCCGGACGCCCTGGGTCCAGGGGAAGCGCGGGTCGTCGGCGGCCGAGGCGAGCGCGATGGCCTGCCCATAGCTGGCCGAGGCGGCGGCGAGATGCACCAGCAGCGGCGAAGGCAGGCCGCGTCGGTCGGGAGGGGAGAGCGGGGGGCGGTGGGCTTCGGGCGGCGCGTCGGCTCGGGCTTCAGCCGCCGGAGAAGGCGGCGCCGCCTTGCGGGATCTCCGACGGGCCGAGGCGCGAGACCTCGGACAGATTGAAATCCCACGCGTCGAGGTAACGGCCTGCGGCCGCCCGCGCCGCATCATCCGCTGGCGGTCGATCCGACCCCGCCGCGCTTGCCTGCGCCTCCGCGCCATCCGTATCCGACTCCCCTCGCGCCATGTCCCCAGCCTAGACCGGGACCGCGCGTCTCACAACGCGACGGGTGCGCGACGCGGCGGCGAGGAGCGCAGTTCAGGCGGAGGCCCCCTTCGCAATTGCGGAAACTCCGTTTGCGGCGCCGCGCCAACCGCGCTACGGTCGCGGACATGACAGGACTGCGGCGCCGTGGCACGGACATGGCGGCAGGGGATTGGGAGGGCTGCCGGTTGGCCAAGGATATGCCGAAGGGCGACGCGCCGATCACCATCAAGAAATACGCCAATCGTCGGCTCTACAACACGGCCAAGAGCAGCTACGTGACGCTCGAGCATCTGGCCCAGATGGTGCGCGACGGGCAGGATTTCGTGGTTTACGACGCCAAGACCGGCGAGGACATCACCCGGTCGGTGCTGACCCAGATCATCTTCGAGGAAGAGGCCAAGGGGCAGAACATGCTGCCCATCAGCTTCCTGCGTCAGCTGATCCGGCTCTATGGCGACACGCTCCAGGGCGTGGTTCCGGGCTATCTCGAGGCGTCCATGGAGGCGTTCGGGCGCAATCAGGAGACGCTGCGCGAGCAGGTGACAGTGGCCTTCGGCGCCAATCCGGCGCTGGCGAATTTCGAGGCGATGGCGAAGTCCAACATGGATTTCTTCGAGAACGCGATGCGGATGTTCGCGCCGTTCGCAGCCCCCCGCGCCGCGGATGCGCCGGCCGCTCCCGACGCGCCGCCCGCCCCGCCGGTGGCCCGCACGCAGAGCGACCTCGCCTCGCTCAAGGAGCAGCTGGAAGCGATGCAGGCCCGGCTCGATTCGCTGGCCAAGAGCCGCGACGAGTGACCCTTCCGGCCTGAACGGGGTCTTTTCCCGGGATCGAGACATAGTCACCGCGCCGCCCTACCGGGCGGCGCGTAGCATATCTCCGGATCAAGGGCGTGGGTGGTCAGGCGGCGGCGGCAAGGCTGGGGCGCCCCAGCCACCAGCCCTGCGCCGCATCGACGCCCTGCGCGGCGAGGCGGGCCGCGTCCTCCGCCGTCTCGACGCCCTCGCCGACGGTCATCGCTTCCAGCCGCGCGGCGAGGCGGGTCGCGGTCTCGATCCGGCGCGCGCCCTCCGGCCCCGCCTCGGGACGGCACAGGGCGGCGTCGAGCTTGATGATGTCGGGGGCGAGCGCCACGGCCAGGTCCGCATCGGCGTGGCCCGCCCCGAAATCGTCCAGCGCAAAGGCCGGCCCGGCCCGGCCCACCCGGTCGCGGAACCGCCGCGCCTCGGCCACGGGGGCGAAGGCCGACTCGGTCAGTTCCACGATCAGGCGGCGGGCGATGTCGGGGGCGGAGGCCGCCGCATCTTCCAGCCGGGCCATCCAGCGCGGGTCGCAGACGGTGCGGGCCGAGACGTTGACCGAGATCCGCCCCGTCCGCGACCGTTCCAGCAGGTGAAGCGCCCCGGCCAGCGCGGCGCGGTCGAGCAGAGGGGCCAGTCCCCGCGCCTCCAGCGCTTCGGCGAAGCGACCGGCGGCGATCATCTCCCCATCCGGGCCCGGGACGCGGGCCAGCGCTTCATGAAAGGCGAGCTGGTCGGGCGCGGCGAGCGGGCGGACCGGCTGCAGCGCGAGCCGCAGCCGCCCGCTCAGCAGCGCCGCCAGCGCGCTGGCGGGCCCCCTGTCCGGAGCCTGCCCCGCCCTATCCTGCCCCGTCGCCCCGTCCGACCTGTCGGGCATACCGCCTTCCGCCGCCATGTCCCGATCCGTTCCGCCGTTCCGATCCATCCCGAAGCCTCCTGCGCCGGCGTCGTCGATGCCGCTTGGCGGCCCGCGGAAATCATGTTCTCTTTTTGTACCGATTCGAGTCAAGCGGAGTTCGCGCTATGGTTGAGCGTTGCCCCTGGTGCGGAACCGATCCGCTCTACGTCGCCTATCACGACGAGGAATGGGGCGTGCCCGAACGCGACGGGCGGGCGTTGTTCGAGAAGCTGGCGCTGGACGGGTTCCAGGCCGGGCTCGCCTGGATCACCATCCTGCGCAAGCGCGACGGGTTCCGGGCGGCCTTCGAAGGGTTCGAGCCCGCGCGCATCGCCGAATGGGGCGAGGCGGAGGTGGAGCGCGCGCTGCGCGACCCCGGGATCGTGCGCCACCGCGGCAAGATCGAGGCCACCATCGGCAACGCCCGCGCCTGGCTGGAGCTCGAGGCCGGGCAGGGGTTTTCGACCTTCCTGTGGGATTTCGTCGACGGTCGCCCGCTGCAGGGGAGCCATGTCAGCCTGGCCGAGGCCCAGGCGGAGACGCCGCTGTCGCGCGAGATCTCCAAGGCGCTGAAATCGAAAGGGTTCCGGTTCTGCGGGCCGACCATCACCTACGCCTTCATGCAGGCGGTGGGCATGGTCAACGACCACCTGCTGAGCTGCCCGCGCCATGCGGAAGTGGCGGCGATGGCCGACCTGACCTGACGCCCCTCCCCGCCGCCGCCGCCGCCCCGCGCCCGTCCCGGCCTGGCGCCGCCGGCCGCCCCGCCGCGCGGGCGCAAGGCCGAC
>NZ_JBSRTQ010000096.1:0-17386 GCF_055129145.1 Albimonas sp.
GGCCGTCGCGCGGCCCCCCTTGCCACCGCCCGGCCGCCGGGGTCTCCTGCGCCCGGACCGAACGGGAGGCGGCGCATATGCTCGAAATCGACCCCAAGCTCTTCACCAAAGAGGCGATCTCCGACGAGACCGCCGCCTTCGTCGCCAGGATGGAGGCGACCTTCGCCACCCTGCCCGCCACTCATGAGGTCCCCGTCGCGCTGACCCGCAAGGCGCGCGAGGAGGGCCGCGGCATTTTTCCGATCGGCGGGCCTTTCCCCGGCTCCGACTGGCGCGAGATCAACGCCGGCGCCGGGCGCGTGCGCGTCTCCCTGCCCGAGGGCGCGCCGAAGGGCGTCTACCTCCACATCCACGGCGGCGGCTGGACGCTCGGCAGCCCCAAATTCTCGGATGGCCAGAACCAGCGGCTCGCGGCCGAGACCGGGGCCGCGGTGATCTCCGTGGAATACCGCCTCGCGCCCGAGCATCCCTGGCCCGCCGCCCATGACGACTGCCTTGGCGCCGCCCTCTGGGCGCTGGAGGCGCGGCCCTTCGGCGACCTCCCCCATGTGATCGGGGGCGAGAGCGCGGGCGGCCATCTCGCCGCGGTGGTCCTGCTGGCGCTGCGCGAACGCGGCCAGCTCAGCCGCATCGCCGGCGCGGTGCTGAACTACGGCTGCTTCGACCTGCGCCTGACCGCCTCGGCCCGGAACTGGGGGGCGAAGCCGCTGGTGCTCTCCACGCCGACCCTCGCCTGGTTCGGCGCCAATCTCTGCCCGGACCCCGCGATGATGGAGGATCCGCTCGCCTCCCCCCTGCTCGCCGACCTGACGGACATGCCCCCGGCGCTATTCCAGATCGGGACCGCGGACCCGCTGCTTGACGACAGCCTTGCGATGGCGGCGCGCTGGGCCGGGGCCGGGCGGTCGGCGGAGCTCGCGGTCTATCCCGGCGGCATCCACGCCTTCGACCAGTTCGACCTCGCGATCGCGCGCGATTACCTGGCCCGCAAATCGGCCTATGTCGCGGCCCGCTTCGCCGACTGACCGCCCAGGCCCGCGGCGCCCCCCCGGCGCCGCGCGTCGACGCAGCCCCCGGCCGCGCCTTGCCGGCATGCCCGGGCCTCGCCATGTCTGCGGCCCGTTCATCTCTCTGGCCCAGACCTTCCCCGCCCGCCTTCGGAGCCGCCGCCGATGACCCCCGCCGCCCGCGCCCAGGCCGCGATCGAGATCCTCGACCGCTTCCGCCCCGGCGACCAGATGGACCGCATGCTCGTCGCCTGGGGCCGCCGCTCGCGCTTCGCGGGGTCTGGAGACCGGGCGGCGGTGGCCGACCTGGTCTACGCGGCGCTGCGGCGCTGGAACTCGCTGGCCTGGCCGGCGGAAAAAGGGGCCGAGCCCGCCTCCGCCCGCCGTCGCCTCGCCGCCCTGCTCGATGACCAGGGCGATCTCGACGCTCTCTTCTCCGGCTCCGGCCACGGCCCGGCCCCGCTGACCCCGCCCGAGCGGGGCTGGCTGCAACGCCGGGGCGCCGCGGCGCTGGCCAAGGCGCCCGACCCGGTGCGCTTCGATCTGCCGGCATGGCTGGTGGCCCCGATGCGCGACAGCCTCGGGCCGCGGACCGGGCCCGTGCTGGCCGCCCTCGCCGACCGGGCGCCGCTCGATCTTCGGGTCAACCGCCTGCGCGCCACGCCCGAGGCGGCCCTCGCCGCGCTCGCCGAAGACGGGATCGTGGCCGTCCCGGCGGCGCTGACCCCCTCGCCCGAGGCGGGCGCCCTCCCCGCCCTGCCCGACGCGCTGCGGGTCACCGCCGGCGCCCGCGCGCTGCGCCGCGCCGCCGCTTATCTGGAGGGATGGGTGGAGATCCAGGACCTGTCCAGCCAGGCCGTCGCCGCCTTCGCCGAGGCCGCCCCGGGCGAGACCGCGCTGGATTTCTGCGCGGGCGGCGGCGGCAAGGCCCTGGCGCTCGCCGCCGCCATGGGCGGGCGGGGGGAGGTCTTCGCCCATGACGGCGACCCCCGCCGCATGGCCGACCTTCCCGCCCGCGCCGCCCGCGCCGGGGCCCGCATCCGCCTGCTGACCGACCCGGAGGACGCGCCCCCCTGCGACCTGGTGCTGGTCGACGCCCCCTGCTCGGGCAGCGGGGCGTGGCGGCGCAATCCGGATGCGAAATGGGGGTTCGCGCCCGCCGATCTCGCCGCCCTGGTCAAGACCCAGGCCGCGATCCTCGCCCGCGCCGCCGCGCGCGTCGCGCCCGGGGGACGGCTGATCTACGCCACCTGCTCGCTGCTCGACGCCGAAAACCGCGCCCAGGCCCGGGCTTTCGCGGCCCTGCGTCCGGATTTCGCGGCGGCGGGCGAGCTGAGCCTCACGCCGCTCGAGGGCGGCGACGGATTCTACGCGGCGCGCTTCCGCCGGATCTGACTCGCCGCGACGCACGCGGAAAGTGTTAAAAAAGTTCGCTTTACAATTTATAAGTGTTTCTCGGGCTGATATCCGCCTGCGATCGGGAGTCGGCGAAGCCGCCTGCGGCCGGCGCTTCGGAGGGCGAGACGATGCGGAGACAGGTTCGGGACGATGCGGGGCGGGAGGCAGACCGGGAGGCGCTTTCCGCCGCCCGCGTTCGCGGCGGAGCGCGCGCGGGAGCCCGGGCCCGCCTTTCCCGACGCACCCGAATCGAGACCTGCGCATGACGGATCGCCGGGAGACCTTGCGTCAGGCGACCCGGCCTGACGTCGTCGCCGCTTCGCCCGAGGCGGAACGCAACGATATCGAAGACGCGATGCTCGTCGCCCCTTCGCCGCTCGCCTCTTCCGGCGCCGCGCGCCCCACGACGGCCGAGGCGTCGCACGGGATCGCCGCCGGGCCGCCCCGAGGGACGCCACGCCCGACGCTGTCGCGCCCGCGCCCGGGCGGCGCCCGGATGCTGGCCCCGTTCGTCGCGCTGGGGCTGATCGGGCTTGCCCTGTCCTGGACCTTGCTCGGCCATGCCGGGGCCACGGCGCTCGCCGCCTTCCTGGGCGGAGCCGGGCTGGTGGCGACGTTCGCCGGGCTCGGCCCGCTGACCCGCCTGGCGCGCGGCGCCCGCCGCCCGCCCTCGGCCCGGGCGATGGAGACGCTGCATGACCGCGACCCGGTGCCGACCGCGATCACCGACCTGCGCGGCGCGCTGATCGGGGCCAATCCGGTCCTGCGCGCCGCGCTGCGCGCCATGGGCGCCGGCGAGGGGCGCGCCTTGCCCGAGATGATCGAGACCCTGTTCGAAACCACGCCCGGCGGCGCGCCCGCCACGGCCGAGATCTACCGGATGCTGCGCCAGTGCCGCCTGCACCAGCGGGTGTCGAATCGCAGCCTGCTGTTCGACGGCGCCCAGCGCGCCATCACCGTCGCCAAGGTGGCGCCCGACGTCCTTATCTGGCGGCTCTATCCCGTGGCGGTCGCCGACGCCGCGGCGCTGTCCGACGCGATGGAGGCCGCGGGCCTCGGCATGGTGCTGCGCGACGGGGCCGGACTGCGCGCCAACGCCCTCGCCCGTGCGCAGGTCCCGGGGCTGGAGGTGCGGCTGATCGGCCGCGCCGCCCCGCCCGGCGCCCCCGGCGGCCCCGGCGGCGCAGCGGATGAGCCGCCCATCGGCCCGGACGGCGCGGCGATGCGCTGGATCGAGATCCCGCCGCCCCTGCCCGGCCATCCCGCCGCCGCGGCCGCCGGCTCGCCCTTCGCCGAGACGTCTTCGGACGAGGCAGCCGACCGCCCGCGCGGATGGCTGCTGCTGGCCGGCGGGCGCGACGCCGCTGGCGCCGGCGCCGACGGCGAAAGCTTCGACCGGCTGCCGGTGGCGATCGCGCGGCTCAATCTCGACGGCGTGCTGCTCTCGGCCAACGAACCCGCCCGCCGCCTGCTCGGCCCGGGCGCCGTGCCCGGAGCGCGGCTCTCGGCGCTGGCCGAAGGGCTGGGCCGCTCGATCCCCGAACGCATCGCGGAAGCCGCGCGCGGCCGCGCCTCGGGCCGCTCCGAGATCGCCCGCGGCCGGCGGGAGGACCGCGAAACCTTCCTGCAGCTCTCGCTCACCCGTGGCGAACAGAGCGGCGTCCCCTGCCTGGTGGCGGTGCTCAGCGACGCGACCGAACTGAAGACGCTGGAGGCGCAGTTCGTCCAGAGCCAGAAGATGCAGGCGGTCGGCCAGCTCGCCGGCGGGGTGGCGCATGATTTCAACAACCTGCTGACCGCCATCGCAGGCCATTGCGACCTGTTGCTGATGCGCCGCGACTCGACCGACGCCGACCATCCCGACCTGATGCAGATCCGCCAGAACACCAACCGAGCCGCCGCCCTGGTCCGCCAGATGCTGGCCTTCTCGCGCAAGCAGACCCTGCGCCCCAAGGTCACCCAGCTGACCGAGACGCTGACCGAGCTGTCGCATCTGCTCAACCGCCTGCTGGGCGAAAAGGTCCGCCTGAAGCTGGAGCATGGGGCCGATCTGGGCCTGGTGCGGGTGGACGAGCGTCAGTTCGAACAGGTGGTGATGAACCTGGTGGTCAACGCCCGCGACGCGATGCCCGGCGGCGGCGAGGTCCGCATCCGCACCCGCAACGTCACCTTCGACCGCGAATTCCGACGCGATCGCGCGGTGATCCCGTCGGGCCCCTATGTGGCGGTGGAGGTGCTGGACAGCGGCTCCGGCATCCCGCCCGACCGCATCGGCCAGATCTTCGAGCCGTTCTACACCACCAAGAAGACCGGAGAGGGCACCGGGCTCGGCCTCTCCACCGCCTACGGCATCGTCAAGCAGACCGGCGGCTTCATCTTCGCCGACAGCCCCCCCGGCGCCGGCGCGGTGTTCACCGTCTACCTCCCCCGCCACGAAGCCGGGGCCGAGGCGGCCGAGCGCACGCCGCTCGCCACCGCGCCGGAGCCGCGCGCCTCGCAGACCCCGGTGGACGGCATGGTGCTGCTGGTGGAGGACGAAGCCCCGGTCCGCTCCTTCGCCACCCGCGCGCTCGGCCTGCGCGGCTACACGGTGATGGAGGCGGAGAACGCCGAGGAGGCGCTCGCGATCCTCGAGGACAAGGACCTGCATATCGACGTGATCGTTTCGGACGTGGTGATGCCCGGGCTCGACGGCCCCAGCTGGGTGAAGACCGCGCGGCTGCAGCGGCCGGACGTGGCCGTGGTCTTCGTCTCCGGCTATGCCGAGGGCGCGTTCCGGCGCAGTCTCGACGGGCTGGAGGGGTTCGTGTTCCTGCCGAAGCCCTATTCGCTCAGCGAGTTGTCCGCCGCCATTCAGACCGCGCGCGAAAACCCCGGGGAGGCCGCGGCCTGACCCCGCGCCCGCTTGCTCCCGCCGCGCCCGGCGCCTAGGCTTCCTCCCAAGCCGCCGACCCTCAACACGCGCGGCGGGAGGAAATCGACATGCCCCTGACCCAACCCGAGCGCGCCCTCGTCGCGCGCGCCCGCGCCTTCGCCGACGAGGAGCTGGTCGCCGCCGCCGAGGCCTGCGAGCGCAACCGCGCCCCCGACCTCGCCATGCTGCGCAAGGCGGCAGGGCTGGGGCTGACCTCGATGCAGGTGTCGGCCGCGCAGGGCGGGCTCGGCATGTCCTTCGCGGTGAAATCCGAGATAGCCGAGGCGCTGGCCCGCGCCTGCTTCGGCTTCTCCATGGCCATTCTCAACACCCACAACACCGCCTGGCGACTGGCGAAACTGACCGACAACCCCCTGGCCCAGCGCCTGTTCCCCCCGATGCTGACCGGCGAGACCACCGGCTGCGCCGCGCTGACCGAACCGGGCGCCGGCTCCGACTTCGCCAACATCGCGACGACCGCCGAGAAGATCCCGGGCGGCTGGCGGCTGAACGGCGCCAAGGCCTGGATCACCAACGCCCAGCACGCCTCGGTGGCGATCTGCTTCGCCCAGACCAAGGCGCAGGGCGACGGCTCGGGCATCGGCGCCTTCATCGTCGAGGCCGGCCGCCCCGGCTTCGCCCGCACGCCGCATAGCGGGACTTTCGCCTTGCATGCCAACGGGATCGGCGGGTTTTCTCTGACCGATTACGAAGCGCCGGAGGAGGCGATGATCTCCGAGCCCGGGACCGCCTTCCGCCAGATCATGTCCGAGATCAACGGCGCCCGGATCTATGTCGCCGCCATGTGCCTCGGCATGGTCGACGCGGCGCTCGACAGCGCTTCGGCTTACGGCAAGGCCCGGAACGCGTTCGGAAAACCGATGAACCAGCACCAGGGCTGGCGCTGGCGGCTGGCGGGGGCCGAGGCCGACCTCGCCGCAGCCCGCGCCCTCGTGCGCAAGGCCGAGGCCGAGCACAGCGCCGGCGCGGACACCCAGCTGATCGCCGCCCAGGCGAAATATGTGGGAATATCCCTGGCGAACAAGCACATGCCGGAGCTTCTTCACGCCCATGGCGCGTCGGGACTGGCGGCGGACAGTCTGTTCTCGCGCCATATCGCCGGGATGCAGGCCGCCTCCTTCGCCGACGGCTCGACCGAAATCATGCTGGAGCGGATCGGCAGGCTCGCCCGCCCCTGAGCTGGCCTTCCGTCTCAAGAAATCAATGAAAGCCGCGGGAGGGGAACCGTTTTCGCGCCGGATGGCGGGGATGGAGGCCGCCGGCGCCCCGGCCGTGATCCTCGAGCCCTCATGCCCCCCGGCCGCGGACCCGCATCAGGCGCCTGGCGACGATCTCGCGCGGGAACGCCCCGTAAACCCGCTGCCAGATCACCACATCCGCCACGCCGGTCTCGTCCTCCAGCGTCGCGCCTCCGCCGGTCCGCACCTCCCGCCCCGAAGCCGACCGGGGGCTGGAGGCCGTCGACGACGACCTCGCGATCCTGGCGGCGCGCCCGCCTGCCGCCGGGGGCCGAGGGCCCGCCGGCGCCCGAACGTCGTTCGATCCCTCCCGCCGAAGCCGCTTCCCGGCCGCGTCCGGTCTATCTGCACGGGCATCCAGACACCGTGTTCAAGGGCCGAGGCGGCGACTCGGGGCCCCGGATCTCCGCCTAGGCCCTTGAACGATGTTTCCGTTTTCCCTCATTTCCAGCCGCAGATGATCCCGCCGGATCACCCGGTCGGATCGGGGCGCCCGCCGGCGAAGCCGGCGCCGGGTCGAGGGGGCTCGACGCCCCCGAGCCCCGGCCTCCCGCGCCCTCAGCGGCCCTCGAAGACCGGCGTCCCGCCCTCGGCGGCGGCCACCGCGGCGGTGAGGAAATCGCGGGTGGCGCCCGCCTCGGCCTGCAATTCGGCCTCCCGCTCCAGATGGGCGCCCCAGTCGGCGCCGAGCCCGTCGCGCAGCGCGATCCGGGTCAGGCGCAGCCCCTCGGTCGGGCCGCAGGCGAGCGCACGGGCGCGCGCCTCGACCCGCTCGGCGAAGGCCGCGTCGGGGACCGCCTCCCAGATCAGCCCCCAGTCGGCGGCCTGGCGGGCGGTCAGGGCCTCGCCCAGCATGGCGAGCCCGCGGGCCCGCGCCGGCCCCACCAGCCGCGGCAACCAGAAGCTCAGCCCCGCATCCGGGATCAGCCCCAGCCGGGTCGAGGTCACCGCGAAGCGCGCGCTTTCCGCCGCCACCACGATGTCGGCCGCCAGCGCCAGCGCCAGCCCCGCGCCGGCCGCCACGCCGTTGACCGCGGCGAGAATCGGAAGGGGGCAGGCCTCGAACGCCTCCAGCAGCGGCCGCGTCTCCTCGCGCATCGCCCGGCCGAGGTCGAGGTCGCGGATCGCCCCCGCGTCGCCCAGCGCATGCCCCGCGCAGAACGCGTCGCCCAGCCCGGTCAGCACCACCGCGCGGGCCCGGCCGGGCAACGCGCGCAATGCGTGGATCAGCTCGACCTTCATCTGGGCGTCGAGCGCGTTGAGCGTTTCGGGACGCGCCATCGCCACGGTGGCGACGCCGTCGCGCAGCGCCACGCGAAGGGTGACGTAATCCGGCGTCGGACGGGGGGGATGGGCGGTCATGGCGGCTCCTGCGGGCGCACGGACGGGGCGGCCCAGAGGTGGGGGCGCGGACCGACGGACGCAAGCGGAAAGCGGCGCGGGGATCAGCCCTCTTCGCGCATCAGGGCGTCGACGCGCGCGGACTCATCCTCGCTCAGCGGCGCCGCGCCCGCCGCGGCGCCGGGCCGCCCGCGGCGCACGAAGCGCCAGCTCGCCGCCCCGCCGAGCAGCAGAAGCGCCGGCCCGCCGAACCACAGCGCCAGATTGGCCGTCGAGAAACTGGGCTTGAGCAGCACGTATTCCCCGAAGCGCGCGACCATGTAGGCCTTCACCTCGTCGTTGCTGTCGCCCGCCACCAGCCGCTCGCGCACCAGCAGACGCAGGTCGCGGGCAAGGTCGGCGTTGGATTCGTCGATGCTCTCGTTGCGGCAGACGAGACAGCGCAGCTCGGTCGAGATTTCGCGGGCGCGGGTCTCCAGCGCCGGATCGGCCAGCACCTCGTCGGGCTGCACCGCCAGCGCCGCGCCCGGCGCGAGCGCCCCGCCGAGGCTCGCCGCGACCAGCGCCGCTGCAAAGACCGCCCGCACCTTCATTCCGCCGCCACCGGCGGGGCCATGGGCGCGCTGCGCGCCGCCGCGCCGACCCGGTACCGCCGGTCCGACAGCGACATCAGCCCGCCCAAGGCCATCACCAGCGCCCCGATCCAGATCCAGTTGGCGAAAGGCTTCACGTAGATCCGCACCGCATAGGCCGAGGGGTCCGCCTCCTGCCGATCGCCCAGCACCACATAGAGGTCGCGGATCAGGCCGGAGTCGATCGCCGCCTCCGAGGTCGTGCTGCCCTGCACCGGGAAGAACCGTTTCTCAGGCTGAAGCGTCCCGATCCGATCGCCATCCTTGAAGACCGTGAACGTCCCACGCTCGGCCGAATAGTTGGGCCCCTCCACCGGGGCCACACGGTCGAAGCGGAACGCGTAGCCGCCCGATTCCACCAGCTCTCCGGGACGCAGGGCGCGGATCGCCTCGCTCTCCCAGGCCGACAGCGAGGCGATGCCGAAGATGGTCAGCCCGAGACCCGCATGGGCGATGGCCTTGCCCCAGTCGCCGCGCGGCAGCCGCGCCAGCCGCCCGAAGCCGCCGCGCCCGGCCCGCATCGCGAGCTCCAGCACCGCGCCGCCGATGATCCAGATCGCCAGCGCGATGCCGACGGGCGCGAGCGCGCTGCGCCCGGTCTGGAACGCCCAGACCAGGGCGGCCACCGAGAAGGCCAGCGCCGCCGCCGGCCACAGCCGCGCCAGCGCCCGGCGGATCCTGCCGCGCTTCCACGGCATGATCGCCCCGATCGGCAGCAGCACCGCCAGCGCGATCATGAACGGCGTGAAGGCCAGCTCGAAGAACGGCGCCCCGACCGAGATGCGGCCGCCGTCCCAGGCCTCGCGGATCAGGGGCATCATCGTGCCCAGCAGCACCACCGCGCAGGCGACCGACAGCAGCAGGTTGTTGGCGACGAGAAAGCTCTCCCGGCTCGACATCGCGAAGACGCCGCCGGGCGACAGTTTCGGCGCCCGCCAGGCGAACAAGGTCAGCGAGCCGCCCACCGCCACCAGCAGGATCGCCAGGATGAACACCCCCCGCGTCGGGTCCGAGGCGAAGGCATGCACCGAAGTCAGCAGTCCGGAGCGCACGATGAACGTGCCCAGCAGCGACAGAGAGAACCCGAAGATCGCCAGCAGGATGGTCCAGGCCTTCAGCGTGTCCCGCTTCTCCACCACGATGGCGCAATGCAGGAGCGCGGCGGCGGCGAGCCAGGGCATGAAGGACGCGTTCTCGACCGGATCCCAGAACCACCAGCCGCCCCAGCCGAGCTCGTAATAGGCCCAGTAGGATCCCAGCGCGATGCCGACCGTCAGGAACATCCAAGAGGTCAGAGCCCAGGGGCGCACCCAGCGCGCCCAGGCGGCGTCCACCCGCCCCTCGATCAACGCCGCGACGGCGAAGGAGAAGGCGGTCGAGAGGCCGACATAGCCCAGATAGAGGAACGGCGGATGGAAGGCGAGGCCGGGGTCCTGCAGCAGCGGGTTCAGCCCGTTCCCGTCGAGCGGCGGGTTGGCCAGCCGCAGGAACGGGTTGGAGGTGAACAGCAGGAAGGCGAGGAACGCCGCCGCGATCGCCCCCTGCACCGCCAGCGTGCGCGCCCGCAAAGCCTGGGGCAGATTCCCGCCGCGGGTCGCGATCAGCACGCCGTAAAGGGTCAGGATCAGCACCCAGAGCAGCAGCGACCCCTCATGATTCCCCCAGACGCCCGAGATCTTGTAGATCATCGGCTTCATCGAATGGGAGTTGGTCGCGACCAGCGCCACCGAGAAATCCGAGGTCACGAAGGACACGGTCAGCGCCGCGAAGGCGGCGAGGGTCAGCAGGAAGGCGAGGCCGGCGGCGGGTTCGGCGACCCGCATCCAGTCGGCCCAGGCCTTCTGCGCGCCGATCATCGGGGCGACGGCCTGGGCGAGGCTCGCCATCAGGGCGAGGATCAGGGCGAAATGGCCGAGTTCGGCGATCATGTCGGGCCTCCATCCGCAGAGCCCCGACCATGCGCCCCCGCGCCGCGCGATGCAATTCTCGGCCGCGTGATCGCGGGGCGATGGAGGGTCGCAGACATGGCGCAACCGCAAGGCAGGCGGCGCGGAAGGCGCGGCGCAAGGCCCGGGCGCGATTCGATGCGGGCCGCCCCGAAAGCGCCGCGCCGGAGGGGCGCCGACGCCTGGCCGTCGCCACCTTTTCTCCCTGATATCAAAGAATTTTTCTTGGCAGAGTCGAAAAAGACCGAGGCTCCCTCATGCTGTCACACCCGCATCACGCAGGCGGTGACATGCATCGCCCCGACAAGACGGACCCGGCGCTGGGGCGCGCTACGGACCGGCTTGAAGAAGATCGTCTGGGGGCCCCGTGGGGGTGGTCTCCAGGCGTGGGGGGGCCGCGTGGCGCTGCGATCACGCGCGCTGCGCAGCCCTCCCGCCCCGTCGCTCGGCCATGGGTAGGCCTTGGGCGGCGGGGCTCGGGGGCGCGGGCCGCCCCCCGCGCGCTCCGCATGAGGGCGGGATGCCGGCGATGTACGCCGGCGCGTGCTCGTCCTCATGATGCGCCGCGCGAGGATCGCCGCCACCGGGCGGAAGGCGCGGCCCGCTCCCCCGATCAAAGCCCCCAATCGAAACGGGTCCGGGTCGAAGCCGGCGAGGACCTGCGTCGGGCCGGGCCTCAGCCCCCGGTTCCCGCCCCTTCGGTCGCCGCATGCCCCTCGCCGTCGCCGCTCGGCGCGCGATAGACGCCCTGATCCTTCAGCGCCTGCTCGACCTCGCGCGGCATGTATTTCTCGTCATGCTTGGCCAGCACCTCGGAGGCGACGAACAGCCCGTCCTGCATCCGCCCTTCGGCGATCACGCCCTGCCCCTCGGCGAAGAGATCGGGGAGGATGCCGGCGAAATTCACCACCTGGACGGCATTGCCGTCGGTCACCGCGAAGCGCACGCCGCCGCCGTCCTCGGCCGCGACCGACCCCTCCACCACCAGCCCGCCGACGCGCAGGCGCTGGTCGGGGCCGGGCGCGCGCTCGGCGATCTCGGTGGGGGAGAGGAAGAACACGATGGAATCGCGCATCCCCACGCCGACCAGCAGCGAGGCCGCGACCAGAAACGCCGCCCCGATGCCGATCAGCACGATCCGGCGTTTCTTGCGGGTCATCGTCCTGCGGGCGGTGGTCTTGCCGATCTGGGCCATCGATGCGCTCCCCCCCGGGGTTCCGGTCAGTCCTCGGTCCCGTCCGCCTTCGCCTTGTCGGCGCGGGCGAGGGCCGCGTTTATCTCCGCTCCATACAGGATCACGGCGCCGGAGAGGTAGAAGAACAGCAGCGTCACGATCACGCCTGCGAGACCGCCGTAAGTGACGGTGTAGGACTGGAAATTGGCCAGGTAAACCGAGAAGGCCGACGCGGCGACCGTCCAGATGGCGATGGTCGCCCCGACGCCGGGCCACAGACGCCGCCAGCGACCCTGCCGGCGCGAGGGCAGGATCAGGTGCATCAGCGCCAGAAACACCGCGAAGGCGGCGACGGCCAGCAGATAGCGCAGGATGCCGAGCCCCATGGGCACGTTGTGGCCGGCCAGATCCTCGATCAGCGAAATGGTCAGCGGCGCCAGCACCACCGCGAACCCCATGATCAGCGACACCGCGGCGCCCAGGATCACGAAGAACAGCCCCACCACCCGGCTCCAGATGAAGCCCCGCGGCTTGTCGGGCTGATAGGCGCGGTCGAAACCGACGCGGAACGCCTCCACCCCGTTCGACGCGACCCAGAGCGCGCCGAGACCCGCGAAGGTCAGCATGCCGGTGCGCTGGCGGCCCAGCGCCTCCTCCAGCACCGGGCGCACGAACTCGGCCACCTGGCTGGGCGCCACGTCGAACAGCAGCTGGGTCAGCGCCTCCAGCTCGGTCGGCCCGATGGTCGCGGCGGCGAAGGAGGTGGCGAAGATCAGGAAGGGGAAGACCGCCAACAGCGCCGAATAGGCGATGTATCCCGACAGCATCCAGCCTTCATGGGTCTGGAACCGGACGCCGGCGCGCACCAGGATCCGGAGGGTGTAGAGCGAGAACAGCCGCGACGCCGCCCCCCGCAGCCCGACCGAATAGCGCGCGGCGTCCGAGGTCGACAGGCCGTCGGCGATGCCCACCGGAGGGCCGAACCCGTCGCCGCGGCGCGACTTGCCCGGATCGTCGGACCAGGCGCCGGTCTCGATGTCGGAACTGTCGGAAGAGATGTCGGCGGGCGAGGTCAAGGGTCGGCGTCTCCGGCTCGGGCGGCGCGCGGGCGGTGGCGGCGCGCTCGTTTCGGCAACCTAGTCCGCTTTGCGCCCGGGGCGACTCCCCGCTCGATCCCTGGGGCGGAGGGGGGCCCCTTCCGCCCCGGCGGTCAGGGGAACATGGGGGCGAGCATCAGCCCGTCGGTCTCGTCGATGCCCAGCATCAGGTTGGCGCACTGCACGGCCTGTCCCGAGGCGCCCTTCACCAGATTGTCGAGCACCGAGACGATGATCGCCCGCCCCGGACGCCGGTCCGGCGTCACCCCGATGCGCACCATGTTGGAGCCGCGGACCGACCAGGTCGTCGGCACCTCGCCCATTGGCAGCACATGCACGAAGGGCTCGGCCTCATAGCGCGCCGCCAGCGCCGCCTGGATCGCCTCCGGGTCGCCCTTCACATAGGTGGTGGCGAGGATCCCGCGGTTCATCGGCAGCAGATGCGGCGTGAAGGTCACCACCACCTCGCGCCCGGCGGCCTTCGACAGCTCCTGGTCGAATTCGGCGGTGTGGCGATGGGTGGCGATGCCGTAGGCCTTGGTCCCTTCGGTCACCTCCGAAAACAGCTTCCATTCCGCGGCCGAGCGCCCGGCCCCGGTGATCCCGGTCTTCGCGTCGATGACGATGTCGTCGAGGTCGATCAGCCCGGCCTCGCAGAGCGGCACCAGCGGCATCAGCCCGGTGACCACGAAGCAGCCGGTGCCGGCGGCGAGGCGGGTCTTCTTCAGATCCTCGCGGTAGAATTCGGGCAGTCCGTAGACCGCTTCGTCCTGCAATTCGGGCGCGTGATGCTCATGCCCGTACCACTTGGCGTAGACGGCCGAGTCCCGCAGCCGGAAATCCGCCGACAGGTCCACCACCTTCAGGTCCCGCGGCAGCCCGCCGATCACCGCCTGGGCGGTGGCATGCGGCAGCCCGCAAAAGGCGAGGTCGATCTGCGACCAGTCGATGTCGCCGGTCTCCACCAGTTTCGGCAGGTTCATGTGGGCGAAGGAGGGATAGACGTCGCCCATCGCCTTGCCGGCGTTGCGGTCCGCCGCCAGCGCCGCGATCTCCATGCGCGGATGCGACGTGACCAGTCGGACGAGCTCCGCGCCCGTGTAGCCGCTGGCCCCGATGATCGCGATGCGCGCGCTGGTCATGACTGTCGTCTCCGCTGGAAGTTAACGCGGCAGACCTAGTCCCGACGGGATCGATGCGCAACGTATCCGGGGCGTTCGCGGCGCGGGACCGGACGAGTGTCGCATCCACGCCGCGCCCGCCCGGCTTGCGGCGCGGCCGCCGCTGGAAGATGCTGGCGCGGATCGCAGCGGGGGAAACACGTTTGGCGCGAACAGTGGACGAGCGGCTGGGCAACATCCAGGCCCTGCGCGCCGCCGCGGCGCTGAGCGTGGTGCTGCATCACGTCATCGGCGGCGGCTCGATCTACGGGATCGCGCCGGGCTGGATCCTGCCCTTCTACCATTGGCACGGCTGGGGGGTGCACGCGTTCTTCGTGATCTCGGGCTTCATCATGGTCGAGGTCCAGCGCCGCCGCCATCGGGGCCCGGGCGGATTCCTCGCGCGGCGCCTGATCCGGATCCTGCCGCTCTACTGGGGGCTGACGCTGGCCTTCGCGGCGATCTACGTGGCCGCGCCCGAGCTCTTCGTGAAAAGCCGGATGACGGCGGAGCATCTGGCCCTCTCGCTCGGCTTCCTCGCCCAGGTCGCGGGGCACGACTATCCGGTGATCGGGGTCGGCTGGACGCTGGAATACGAGATGCTGTTCTACCTGCTGTTCACCCTCGCCATCCCGCTGCGCGACCCGCGGCTCGCCACGGCCGCCGTGACGGGGGCGCTGCTGGTCGGGGTGCTGGGCTTCGGCGTGCGGCCCATCGCGCTGGAATTCCCCGCCGGCATGGCGCTGGCGCTGATCTGGCGAGCCCGCGGCGGGCCCCGGCCCCGGATCGCCGAGGGCGCGGCCGCGCTGGCGCTGGGGCTTTTCGGGCTCAGCCTCGTGCTCTGGGTCGGGCCCGGCGCGGTCGCATGGATCGTGGCGCATGAGACGCTGGTCTATGGCGCGATCTCGGTGGCGCTGGTCCACGCCTGCCTGACCCTGAAGCAGACCCGCGCCCGCCTGCCCCTGGCGCTCGGCGACGCGTCCTACAGCATCTACCTGCTGCAGGTGTTCGCGATCCCGCTGGTGCTGAAACCCCTCGCCGCCCTGCCCGAGGACGTTCGGCCCGAAGGCCCTGTGGCCGCCGCCCTGATCCTGACGGTCGCCTCGGTCCTCGGCTGGCTCTGCTGGCGGCTGTTCGAGCGGCCGGGCGGCGCCTGGCTCAGCGCCCGCCTGCTGCGGCGGGACTGAGGCCTCAGCTCCAGGTCTCCTCGAACTCGTAGCCATAGCCGATATCGGCCAGCGGCTGCGGCGAGAGCGCATAGGTCGAGGCGCGCAGATAGTCCATCAGCGCCCGCGCGTCGCGTTTGCGCGCCTCGATCTCCGCGCGCGGCAGCGGCGCGCCGACCACGGCGCGCACCGGATCGCCGATGCGGCGGCGGAACTCCGCGATCAGCAGCGCGAGCCGCAGCGTGGCGTGCAGGTGGGACGCCAGCTGGAAGAGCCGCGAATTCGCCCCCTCGAAGAACATCGGCACCACGGCGGCGTCGGAGCGCGCCACCATCTTCGCGGTGAACGTCCGCCAGGCCGGGTCCATCGCCCGCCCGAACGGCGCGCGCGCGGTCGAGACCGTGCCGCCGGGAAAAATCCCGATGGCGCCGCCGCGGGCCAGATGCGCCATCGCCTCGCGCCGGGTCTCGATGTTCAGCTTCTGCGCCTCGCGCGTGCCGTCGAAGCTGATCGGCAGGATGAAACGGTCGATCTCGTCGGCCTTGCGGAACACCTGATGGGCCACGATGCGGAAATCCTGGCGGCGCGCCGACAGCGCCCTTCCCATCATCAGCCCGTCTAGGATGCCGTAGGGATGGTTGGCCACCAGCACCAGAGGGCCGGTGGCGGGGATGCAGGCGAGCCCCGGCTCCGGCAGATCCAGCGTCAGGCCGTAGCGCCTTGCGATGACCTCCCAGAAGTCAGCCCCGGCGGCGACCTCGACCTCGTAGCCGCGGGCCTTGCGGATCAGGCTGATCCGGCCCGTCAGATTCTCGACCGCGCGGACCAGGGCCTGGCCGGCGCGGGTGCGCACGCCGTGCGCATAGCTGATCTCGCGGACGGCGGCGCCGACCATATGCGATCCCTTCGAGCCTGCCCCCTGGCTTCCCCAGCGGCGCATATGCGAGCGCGCGGCTCCGGGCAAGCGGCGCGGGGTCGCGGGGGCGCGCGGCCGCCCGCGATGGCCTGCGCGGGCCATGTCCGATACCCTGACCGGACGAGTCGCGGCACCGAAGGCTTCACATCCGTTTTGCCCGAGAGCCCGTTTGCCCGAGAGGAAGTCATGATCCGAACGTCACCCACGCCGGACGCGGCCGCGACCCTTCCCGCCCACCTGACCAACATTCAGGTTCTGCGCGCCTTCGCGGCGCTGGCGGTGGTGTTCATGCACGCGCTGGGGGCGGGGGAGCTCTACGGCGTGCCGGCGCAGGTGCTCTCGGTGTTCGGCAAATGGGGGGGCGGCGGGGTGGACGTGTTCTTCGTCATCTCCGGCTTCATCATGATCTTCGTGCAGACCCGACGCGCCCGCCCGCCCTTCGCCTTCGCGCTGGAGCGGTTGATCCGCATCGTCCCGCTCTACTGGGCCGCGACCCTGGCGCTGGGGCTGCTGTTCTTCATCGAGCCGCGTCTGTTCATGGAGCGTCAGGTGACGCTGCCCTGGCTGCTCACCTCGCTCGGCTTCGTGTCCGGGCCGGCGGGATACCAATTTCCGGTGATCTTCGTCGGCTGGACGTTGGAATACGAGCTGATGTTCTACATGATCTTCGCCGCGGCGCTGGCGCTGCCAAGCCTGGTCTGGTCGACGCTGGCGGTGTTCGTGGCGCTGCTGGCGATCGTGCTGGGCTTCGGGGCCGAGTGGATCGTGATGGAGTTCGTGATGGGCATGGCGCTCGGCCTCGTCATCGTGCGTCAGGGACTGGTCCGCAAGGGCGCGCGGCTGGCGCTCTGGACCGGGGCGGCGCTGCTTTTCGCGGGGGTCTTCGTGCGGATGTGGGACCCGGACTTCCTGGGCGAGCATCGGGTGCTCACGCTCGGCCTGCCCTCGTTGCTGATGGTCTACGGGGCGATCAACACCGAGCAGATCCGCAACCGGACCCTGGTGCTGATGGGCGACGCCTCCTACAGCATCTACCTGCTGCAGATCTTCGGGATCCCGCTGGTCTACAAGGTCGCGATGCTGACGCCGCTGCGCCATATCGGCGGCGACGCGCTGGTGATCCTGACGCTGGCGGCGACCACGCTGCTGTCGATCGCGAGCCTCAAGCTGTTCGAGCAGCCGGTGACCCGCCTGCTGCGCCGCTGGGCGACGCGCGCCTCGATCCCGGTGCGCAAGGGCGTGGAGCGGCCGGCGCGGTAAGCCGGCCGCCGCCCCTCTGCCTCGAAACGCGAATGCCTCGAAACGCGAATGCCTCGAAACGCGAATGCCTCGAAACGCGAATGCCTCGAAACGCGAATGCCTCGAAACGCGAATGC
>NZ_JBSRTQ010000097.1:0-17144 GCF_055129145.1 Albimonas sp.
GTTTGGCCATGCTGACCCGACCGCCAGACGCCGCCCTTCACGCAGCCCTCGACGCCGGCGACCTCGCGGCGTTCGAGGGGCATGTCTGGGTCCTCGACCCCGCCGCCGGGCTGTTCCACCGCTTCGTCTGCCCCGGGATCCCCGCCGCGATCGCGGCGCGCGGCTTCCGCGACAGCCTCGCCGGCTGCCTCGACGCGGGGCTCGCCCCCTGCCCCGCCTGCCGCCCCGTCGCCATCGCCGCCGCCCGCGACCCCGACCTCGCCCGCCTGGTCGACGCGCTGGAGGCCGAGCCCGGCCGGCGCTGGCGGGAGACGGACGTGGCCGCGTTCGGCCTCGACCCGGCCGAGATCCGCACCCGCTTCCGGCGCCGCCTTGGCCTGAGCTTTCTTCAGCTCGCCCGCGCGCTCGCCCCCTCGCCGCGCGCCGCGCGACCCGAAGCGCCCCCCGACCCGGCCGCCGCGGCCTCGCCGGAAGTGCTGGCCGAAATCGACCGGCTGCTGGACGAGCCGCCCGCGCCCGGCGAAGCCCCCGGCCAGGCCTCCGACCGCGCGCTGCTGAGCGCAGAATGGATCGCCACGCCCATCGGCCCGATGCTGGCGGTGGCCGACGCCCATGCGCTCCACGTCCTCGAATTCGCCGAGCGCGCCGCCCTGCCCGGCGAGATCCGCGCCCTGCGCGCCCGGGCCCGCGCCTCGATCCGTCGCGGGACCACCCCGGCGCTCGAGGCCACCCGCGTCGCGCTCGCCGCCTATTTCGAGGGGAGCGACCTCGCCCTTTCCGCCCCCGTCGCGCGCACCGGCACGCCCTTCCGCCAATCGGTCTGGGACGCGCTGCGCGCGATCCCGCCGGGGCGGCCGATCAGCTATGCGGCGCTGGCCGAGGCGCTCGACAACCCCGCCGCCACCCGCGCCGTCGCCCAGGCCAACGGGGCGAACCCGATGGCCATCGTCGTGCCCTGTCACCGGGTGATCGGGGCCGACGGCGCGCTGGTCGGCTATGGCGGGCTCCTGTGGCGCAAGCGCTGGCTGCTGGATCACGAGGCCCGCCACGCCCCGAAGCCGCCCGCGGACCGCCCGCCCGAGGAGACCTGCCCATGACCGATCACGAAGCCCGCCTCGCCGCCTTCGCCGCCCTGCATCGGGCCGGCGATCCGCTGATCCTGTGGAACATCTGGGACGCCGGAACCGCGCGGGCGGCCGAGGCGGCGGGGGCGCAGGCGGTGGCCACCGGCAGCCTCTCCATCGCCGGCGCTCAAGGCTACCCGGATGGCGAGGCGATCCCGCTCGATCTGCTGCTGCGGCTCGCCGGGCGGATCGCTGCGTCGGTCGCCGTCCCGCTGAGCGTGGATTTCGAGCGGGGCTATGCCGCGGACCTCGCCGGGTTGCGGGCGACGGGCGCGGCTTTGGGCGCCATCGGAGCGGTGGGAGCGAACCTGGAAGACGGCCTGCCGGGCGGCGGCCTGCGCCCGGCGGAGGCGCAGGCCGCTCGGATCGCGGCTTTCCTCGACGGCGCCGGGACCGCTGGAACCCCGCTGCTGGTCAACGCCCGCACCGATCTTTTCCTTCAGGAGAAAGACCCGGCCCGTCACCCCGCCCTGGTCGATGCGGCGCTGGCCCGGGCCGAGGCCTGGGCGGCGGCGGGCGCAGGCTGCTTCTACCCCATCGGCCTTTCGGACCCGGCGCTGGTCGCGCGGCTGATCGGGGCCTGCCCCCTCCCGGTCAACATTCTCGCCCGCGGCGGGCGGGCGGAGGTGGAGACGCTCGCGGCGCTCGGCGTCGCGCGGATCAGCTTCGGCCCCGGCCCCTGGCGCGCGACGATGGCCTGGGCCGAGGCGCAGGCCCGCGACGTGATGCGCTGACCGCCTCCCCTGACCCCGGCCCCCACCCCATGCCCGATCTTCCCAACGACCTGATCGCCGAGCTGACCGCCTTCCGCCGCGACCTGCACCGCCACCCCGAACCCGGGGCCGACACGGCCCGCACCGCCGCGCGCATCGCGGACCGGCTGGAGGCGGCGGGCCTCGCCGTCGCGCGCGGGGTCGGCGGGCACGGCGTGGTCGCGACCCTGACCCGCGGGACCGGGGGCGCGGTCGGCCTGCGCGCCGACATGGACGCGCTCCCGATCGCGGAGGCCACCGGCCTCCCCCATGCCTCCGCCCGACCCGGCGCATTCCACGGCTGCGGGCATGACGGTCATTCCACCATGCTGCTGGGCGCGGCCCTGACCCTCGCCGCCGACCCCGCCTTCGCGGGAACCGTCCATTTCATCTTCCAGCCGGACGAGGAGAACGGGACCGGCGCCCGCGCCATGATCGACGACGGGTTGTTCGAACGCTTCGCGATGGACGCGGTCTACGGCCTGCACAACATGCCCGGCCTCGCGGCGGGAAGCTTCGCCATCCAGCCCGGCCCCGCGATGGCCTTCGAGGACGATTTCGAGATTCTGGTGGCGGGCTCCGGCGGCCACGCCTCCGCCCCCCACCGCGCCGTCGACGCCATCGTGGCGGGGGCCGCGGTGGTCGGCGCGCTGCAGACGGTGGTTTCGCGGGCGGTGGACCCGGACGATTTCGCGGTGGTCTCGGTCACCGGGTTCGAGACGGACGGCGCGCGCAACGTGCTCGCCTCCAACGTGCGGATCACCGGCGACTGCCGGGGCTATTCGACCGTGGTGCGCGACCTGATCCGGGCGCGGATGCGCGTGGCGGCGGAGGGCGCGGCGGCGGCGACGGGGGCGCGGGCCGAGGCGTCGTTCGCCCAGTCCTTCGCGCCGCTGGTCAACGTCCCCGCCCATGCCGCACGCTGCATGGCGGCGGCCGAGGCGACGGGGGCCGCGACCGACCCCGCCCATGGCCGCATCGGCGGGGCCGAGGACTTCGCCGCGATGCTCGAACATCGCCCCGGCGCGATGGCCTTCGTCGGCAACGGGACCGAGGGGCCGCACGGCCGCTCGCTCCACCATCCCGGCTACGATTTCAACGACGCGATCCTGCCGGCCGGCGTCGCCTGGTGGGCGGCTCTGGCGCGACGGTCCTGCGCCGGGGCGTAGAGCCGGAGGGGCCGGGGCCCAGCGCGCGGGCGCATCGGAACGCCCCACGCGGTTCCGCCCATCGTCGCGCCGCCGTGCGCTTCGCGTTGACAGTCGGGTCGACCGCAGGCGATGCATCGATCCGACATGCCCGACCTGCGCTCCGCCATTCACCTCATCGGCCTGCTGGTCGCGGCCCTCGGGCTGTCGATGCTGGCGCCGATGATGGCCGACCTCGTCGACGGGGACGCCAACTGGCGCGGCTTCGGCCTGTCCGCCTTCCTCTGCGCCATCGCCGGCTCGCTGATCGCCGCCGCCAGCAGGACCCGTCGCGGCCGCGGGCTGAACATCCAGGAGACGTTCCTGCTCACTTCGCTGGTCTGGATGCTGCTGCCGGTGTTCGGGGCCCTGCCCTTCATCTTCGGCGTCCCCGGCGCCTCCGTCACCGACGCGTTCTTCGAGGCGATGTCGGGCATGACCACCACCGGCTCCACCGTGTTCTCCGGGCTCGACCACATGCCCCGCGGCACGCTTCTGTGGCGCGGCATGCTGCAATGGTTCGGCGGCGTCGGCATCGTCGTCGTCGCCATGGCCTTCCTGCCGGCCCTGCGGGTCGGCGGCATGCAGGTGTTCCGCTCCGAGGCCTTCGACACGTTTGGAAAGATCCTGCCGCGGGCCGGCGAGATCGCCATGTCCATCTCCTGGCTCTACGCTGGGCTGACGCTTGCCTGCACCATCGCCTACGCGGCCTGCGGGATGAGCCTGTTCGACGCGGTGGTGCACGCCATGACCTCGATCTCCACCGGGGGCTTCGCCAATTACGACGCCTCGCTGGGGCATTTCTCGGGCACGGTCGAATACGTGTCGTCGCTGTTCATGCTGCTCGCCGCCCTGCCCTTCGTGCGGCTGGTGCAGCTCGCGTCCGGGTCCGCCCGGCCGATCTTCCGCGACGTGCAGGTGCGCGCCTTTCTGGGCGCGATCCTGGCCTTCTCGCTCGCCATCCTCGCCTACCGGCTGGTCACCGACCCGGTCCCGCATTCGTGGGGCTTCGAGCAGCATCTGCGCGAGACCCTGTTCAACACCGTCTCGATCATCACCGGCACCGGCTACGCGTCCGAAAACTACGTGGAATGGGGGGCGTTCCCCGCCGCCGCCTTCTTCCTGATGGGGCTGGTCGGGGGCTGCGCCGGGTCGACCTGCTGTTCGGTGAAGATCTTCCGCTACCAGATCGTCGCCGCGGCGATCTGGAGCCAGATCCAGAGCATCCATTCCCCCCACGGGGTCTTCGCCACCCGCTTCGCCGGACGCCCCGTCGACGAGGACGTGATCTCCTCGGTCATGGGCTTCCTGTTCCTGTTCTTCCTGACGCTGGCGATGCTCTCGGTGGCGATGGGGATGCTGGGCTACGACACCGTCACCGCCATCTCCGGGGCGGCGACGGCGCTGGGCAATATCGGGCCGGGACTGGGCGACATCATCGGGCCGGCGGGCAATTTCGCGTCGCTGTCGGACCCGGCCAAGTGGCTGCTCGCGCTCGGCATGCTGCTGGGGCGGCTGGAGCTGATGGGGGTCTACGTGCTGTTCACCGCCGCGTTCTGGCGGGGGTGAGGGGGCTTCTCACGCGAAGACCCCGTGCAGGTCCCTGCGGCTGTGGACGAAAGAGTCCCCGCGCCGGATGACGTGTGACGGATTGTGTGACAAGCCGCAGCCTACCCTCGAGAATCACCCTTGCGGATCAGCTGCTTGTTTGTCGGAGGTGGTGCCGGTGATAGGACTCGAACCTACGACCCCATCATTACGAATGACGTGCTCTACCAGCTGAGCTACACCGGCGCCGGCCGCGGGAGTAGCCGAGGCTTTCCCGCTTGGCAAGGGCCGTGAAGAGGTCTTGGCCCTCGCGCCCCCAGGATCGACCGCCCCGCCGCAGCGAGCGGGGCGGTCGGCGGGGCGATCAGAACGCCCAGTCGACCCGCACCGCCCCCGCGTGACCCGTGTAGCCGCTGCCGAAGGCGCCGTCGTAGCGCAGGCCCACGTGCAGACGCTCGGTCGCCGCGAAGGAGATGCCGGCGCTGACCCGCGCCGCCGCATCGGCCACCGGCGTCGCCGCCGAGAAGCCGCCCGCCGCCGCAGAGCCCGTGAAGCGCGCCGTGGTCATGAACGCGTCGGTGGTCGAGAAGCTGATCCCCGCCGTGGCCCAGGTCACCATCCGCGTCGTCTCCGACAGGGCGAAGGCCTGCGCGATCCCCAGGGACGGGGTGGCGCGGAAGGCGGTCTCCTGGCCCCCGTCCACCGTGAGGTCGAAGGCGCCGGCCCCGCGCTCGCGGTAGCCGTCGGACCCGGCATGGATCAGGTCGAGATCCAGCGCCGGCGTGACCCGCGTGTCGCCGAAGACGATGCCGTAGTCGATCCGTCCCCGCAGGCCGACGGACCAGGCGTCGTATTCGCCCCGCGCCTTCTCGACCCCGCCGGGGGCCGCGAAGTTGCGGGTCACGTCGTGGACGCCGAAGCTGCCCCCCGCCGCCGCCGACAGCGACATCGCCCCGTAGGCCCGGGTCACGGAGGCGCCCAGCGTGAAGGTGTCGCCCTCGCTGTCCGCCCCGCCGTCGCCGTTGAACGACGCGCTCTCATAGCCCGCCATCAGGCCCGCGGTCAGGTGCGGGGCGAAGGGGGCGCGAACCCCCAGCGCCATCGTGTAGATCCCGGCGTCGTAGCCGGGCGCCCCGCCGTCGCCGCCCTGCGACAACGACCGGCCCGACGCGTCGGCGATCACGCAGCGCGAGGCCGTCGCCGCGCTGCGGTCCCAGGGGGTCTCGCCGCAGCCGAGCAGGCGGTCGAAGCGGGACTGGCTCAGCTCGATATTCGCCGCCGCCGCGGCGAGCGACGCGCCGGGCGACAGACCGTCGAGCAGCGCGCCGAAGTTCGACGGGTTAAGCGCCACCGCCGCCTCCAGATCGCCGAAGGTGGTGGCGTAGTCCTCCTCGGCGGTCTCGAACACCGCCTCGAGATAGGTCGAGATCGAGCGCTGCCGGGCGTTCAGCCCGAACCGGGCCTGGTCGAAATCGGCGGTGATCGGGCCGATGGTCACGCCGTTGGGCCGGATCCGCTGGCCGTAGAGGAAGAGCTCCGACGCGATCTCGTCGAAGCGGCCGGTGAACTCCCCCTCGACCGTGATCAGGTTGAAGCTCGCCCCCTTGAGCACCGCGCGCGGCGCGATGGTCAGCTTGCCGTCGAAGGCCGCGTCGCCCTTCACCCGCAACGCGTCGCCGCGCCGCTTGAGGAAATCGACCTCGGCCACCGTCCGGCCGCGGTCGCCCTGGGTGAAGTCGCCGGCGATGGTCAGGGCGTTCATGGCCCCGTCCTCGCCGATCAGCATCACGCCGTTGTTGACCACGTCGCCGCGATAGCGCTGCGCGCCGCTGAGCAGGCCGTCGCGGCGGTTTACCAGGGTCAGCGCCGCGTTGCGCTGCTTGGGAGCCGGGATCAGCGAGGAGATCTCGGCGCGCGCGGCGGTCGCCGCCGCGTCCTCATAGGTGAGGTAGAACGAGAAGCCGTTGGCGTGGTAGCCGGCCGCGTCCCCCTCGATATGCCCGTGGTTTTCGACGATGAGGTTGCTGTTTTCGTCCGAGGTCTCGCCCACATAATAGATCGCCGTCCCGGCGTCGGAGCGGAGCGAGCCGGTGGAGGCCACCGTCAGCCGGTTGCCGGCGTTCCCGCCCTGGATCATCACGCCGAACGCCCCGCCGCTCACCGCGCCGGCGAGGTTGATCGTCACCGTCTGGGTCTCGGCCGGGCCGGGGCGAAGGTCGCCCAGGCTCTGCGCGAAGATGCCGATGGAATTCGGGCCCGACGCGGTGATCGAGCCGCCCTCCGCCACGTTGACCGTGACCGCGCCGGCGGCGTTGGTCACGCCCGAGTCGTTGGTGCGGGCGGAGGTCTTTCCGATATAGGGACGCCCCGCATCGGCGACGTCGCCGGCGCCGGCGATGCCCCCGCCGCCGCCGATGGACTGGGCGATGACGCCGAAGGCGCCGGCGCCGGTGGTGGTCAGGTCATCCTCGACGCTGACCGTCACCGCGCCGCCGTCGCCGGACCCGAAATTGCCGGTGTAGAACGAATCGTTCCCCTCGAAGTCGGGGAAGATCCCCTTGGCGACGGAGATGTCGCCCGCGATGCCGCCGCCGCCGCCGATGGATTGCGCGACGATGCCGTGAGAGCCCTCGCCGGTGGTGGCGAGACTGCCGCTGTTGGCCTTCAGCGTCACGCTCACCGCGCCGCCGTGGTTCTCGAAGGCGGAAGCCTGGCCGAGCGACAGCGCGTCCAGCGGCCCGCCCGCGGTGGTGAGCACGCCGCCGCCTCCGCCGATGGACTGGGCGAGGATGCCGATGGCGTGGTCGCCGGTGGTGCCGCTGACCCCCGCGAAGCCCATGGCGACGGTGACGTCGCCGCCATCGTTGACGCCGCTGTTGAAGGGGGCGGTGGGCTTCATGCCGAGGGTGGCCGAGCCGCCCGAGGCGTTGAGCCGGGCCACCCCGCCGCCGCCGCCGATGGACTGCGCGACGATCCCGTGGGCGTCGTCGCCGGCGGTGACCAGGCTCACGAAGTCGGAGACGTCGACCGCATCGGCCGCTCCCCGATTGTTCCCGGACGTGGTCGTGCCGAGATGGACGTCGATCTCGGCGCGGGTGAGGTCGGTGACCACGCCGCCCCCCGCTCCGATGGACTGGGCGAGCACCCCGTAGGCCCCGTCGCCCTCGGTCCGGATCGAGGGGACGCCGCGGCCGCCGGAGAGGAGGACGTTGACCGTGGCGCCCTTCGCATTGTTCCCCGTGCCCGCCTGCGTGCCGAGGCTGACCTGCGTGGTCGGGCTCGCGTCGGCCGCGTTGCGCGCGGCGATGTCCGCCACGCCGCCGCCGCCGCCGATGGACTGGGCGAGGATCCCGTCCGCGCCGAGCCCCCCCGTGGCGATGCCGCCGGTCCCGCCATAGGCGGTGACCTTGACCGCCCCGCCGCCGCCGGCGCTGTCGGACGCGCCCAGCGTCACCGGCACGCGCACGCCGGGGCCCGAGGCCCCCGCGTCCACGCCGGAATAGACGCCGCCGCCCGCCCCGATGCCCTGGGCGAGGATGGCGCGGGCGAAGTCGCCCGTGGTCGAGATCACCCCCTGCTGAACGACGGTCACCGGCCCGCCGTCGCCCAGCGTCTGGGCGGCGGCCCCGAGCGAAACCTCGATCTCGCCGCCGTCGAGCGCCGCGTCGTCGAGCGCGCCGGCGACGAAACCGCCGCCGCCGCCGATGGCCTGCGCCAGAATGGCGTGGGAGCCCTGGCCGCTGGTGAGGAGGACCGTTTCCCCGTCCGCGGTCAGGGACACGGTCGGCAGGGCGTCGCCCTGGTCGGCGTAGAGGCCGCCCAGCGACACGCCGGCGATGCCGTTGGCCCCGGCGAAACCGCCGCCGCCGCTGATCGACTGCGCGAGCAGCCCGGCCGCGCCGTCGCCGGCCGTGCTGATCTTGAAGGTTCCGTCGAGCGTCACCACGCCGCCCGCGCCGATGCTGCGGGTCGAGCCGCCGGCCGCGCCCAGCGCGATCAGGGTCGAGAGGTCGTCCGGCGTCGCGTCGGCATTGCCGAGCTCGACCGAATTGCCCGAGGCCGCCGCGCCGCCGCCGCCGCCGACCGACTGCGCCACGATGCCGTGGGAGAAGTCGCCCAGCGTCGTCACCGTGACGCTCCCGCCGTTGAGGCCGGCGGCGATCGCGCCGCCGTCGCCGCTGACCCCGGCCCGGCCGTCGGTATCGATGAAGGACGGAATGTCGACGCAGAGGTCTTCGGGCGTCACCTCCTCGTCGAAGCCGCCGATCGCGGCCGCAGCCGCCCCGGCCCAGCCGCCGCCGATGTTGAGCTTCTTGCATACCGACCGGGAGGCGTCGCCGCTGATGCCGCCGCCGCCGCCGATGCTCTGCAGGAAGATGCCGTAGGACCCGACGCCCTGGGTGGCGACCGCGCCGTCGTCGAAGGCGAACCTGATGTCGCCGCCGTCGCCCGCCGCCCCGCCGGAACCGCCGACCGCCACGAAGGCGCGGATCAACGCGATGGAGGTCTCGACATTCGCCGCCCCCGCCGCCCCGCCGCCGCCGCCGATGCTCTGCGCGACCAGCCCCGCGGAGAAGTCGCCATAGGTGGCGATGGTTCCGCCGAAGGATGCGGGCGTGTCGCCGCCGATGTCGCCGCCGTCGCCCGCAGCCCCGCCGCGGCCGCCGACCGATACGCGGATGTCGAAGAGGCGCTTGGCGTCCTCCACGATCTCGTTGACTTCCTTGATGTAGCCGTCCTCGTCCGCGCCGGCGCCGCCGGTCGATCCGCCGACCCCGCCGCCGCCGCCGATGGACTGGACCATCACGCCGTCGGAATCCGCGCCATAGGTGGTCACCACCCCGTCGAGCGTCAGCTCGGCGATGTCGCCGCCGTCGCCGCCCGACGCGCCGTTGCGCCCGACCGAGACGTTGACCCCGGCCGGCAGGATCGAGGTGCCGAGCCCCACCGTCGCCGACTGCGATGCGCCGCCGCCGCCGCCGATGGTGTGGAGCAGCACGCCCTTGGACGCCTCGCCCGTCGTGGTCACCGAGGACGTCGCGTCCTGGGCGTAGCTCAGCGCGCCGCCATGATCGCTCGATCCGCCCTTGCCGCCGAGGCCCAGGGTGAAGTTGAGCGAGAAGCTTTTCGCGCCGCCCTCTTCGCCCTCGTCCTCTTCGTCGTCGTCGCCGCCGCCGCCCGGGATCTCCAGGATGAACTTCTCGGCGCTGCCGACGCCCCCCGCGCCGCCGCCGCCGCCGATGGAGGCGACCAGCACGCCGTTGGAGAAGTCGCCCTCGGTGCGCACGGCCGACCCCGCGAGCCGCGCCTGCGCCGCGCCGCCCTGACCGCTGGCGCCGCCGTCGCCGCCGAGGCCGATATTGGCGGTGATGGTGATCTTGTCCTCGCCGGTCTTGGGCAGCACCAGCAACGCGCCCGAAGCGCCCGCGTCGCCGCCCAGACCGCCGCCGCCGCCCACCGACAGCGCGACCACGCCGGCCGAGCCGTCGGACTGCGTGGTCACCTGCGACCCGCTCAGCGTGCTCGCGACCGCCGCTCCGTCACCGCCGGCGCCGCCCTTGCCGCCGATGGCGAGGCTGAGCTCCAGATCCACCTGCGGCGCATCGGACGGCACCGTGAAGTCGATGGCGCGGGAGGCGGAGGAGCCGGCGACGCCGCCGCCCCCGCCCACCGACAGCGCCACGACGCCGGGCGCGTCGTTCACCGTCAGGTCGTTGCGCGCGCCGGTGACGACCTGGGCGTCGGTCAGCGACATGCTCGCGGCGCCGCCGGCGCCGCCGCCGCCGCCCCGGCCGCCCACGGAGATGTCGAAGGCGAGGCCGAGCCCGAGGTCGAAGCTCGTCGACGACCCGCCGGCGCCGCCGCCGCCGCCCACCGACAGCGCCGCCGCGCCGAGCGCGTGACTGCCGGAGGTGGAGACTTTCGCGCCGTCGATGGCGACCGAGGCCCGGTCGCCCGCGCCGCCCGAATCGGCGCCGCCGGCCATGGACAGCGTCAGGAGACCGATGCCGGTCGCCCGCGCGTCGCCGCCCGAGCCGCCGCCGCCGCCGACCGACATCGCCACCAGGCCATGGGCGTTGTCGCCGAAGGTGGTGACCGTGCCGCCGCCCTGGCGGATCGCGGCCTGGCCGCCGTCGCCGGCGGCCCCGCCGTCGCCGCCCACCGCGGTCGCGGGGATCGACCCGGTCGAGAGCGCGAAGACCGAGCCGCCGTCGCCGCCGCCGCCGCCGATGGACTGCACCTGCACCCCGTAGGCGTAATCGCCCGCGGTGGTCACGTTGCCGGTCAGGCTGACGCCGGCGTTGTTGGCCTTGGGGCTGGATCCGCCCTGGCCGCCGACGCTGACCACGCCGAGATCGGAGGCCGCGCGCCCGCCGCCGCCGCTGACCGACTGGGCATGGATGCCGATCGCCGAGAGGCCGCTGGTGTGGATCGCGCCATGGCTGGTCACCGAGACCACGCCGCTATGCGCGCCCGAGCCCGCGTCGCCCGCCACCGAGATCGCGCCGCTGCTCTCGCCGACATTGCCGCCGCCGCCGCCGATGGACTGGGCGAGGATACCGCTGGAATAGTCGCCGCGGGTGGTGACGTCGATCTTCGCGTCCATGGTGACGTCGCCGCCGTCGCCGCCCTCGCCCGAATCGGCTACGCCGTTGCCGAAGAAGACCAGGGCGCCCTTGGCGTTGCCGCCCGCGCCGCCGAGCGACTGCAGCACCACGCCCTCGGCATGCGCTCCGGTGGTGAAGACGGTGGCGCCCGCCTGGAAGTCGGGGCCGACCGCGATGTCATGGGTGAGATTGTTCAGCGTGACGCCGAGCGCGTCGCCGCCGGCGCCCGCCGCCACCGTGGGGAAGTCGAAGAGGCCGGCGCTCGAGTCCTGCATGCCGCCGTCGCCGCCCTGCGAGACGCCGCGCACCCCGACCGCGTCGTCGCCGGAGGTCGCGACCGAGCCGTTGAGGCTCAGCTCGACCTGATTGCCGAGGCCGGCGTCGCCGCCGTAGCCATCGTTCACCCCCTTGCCGCCGAGCCCGCCGCCCGAGCTCGCGTGGATGCCGACCATGCCTTCGCCGGCGACGGTCACGTCGCCGGTGCTGGCGACCAGCACATATTGCCCGGCCGCGCCCCTGCCGCCGCGCTGACCGGTGGTGTTGTTGATGGTGTTGGCCGAAGATCCCCCGGCGCCGCCCTGCGAGATCGCCACGATCCCGCCCGAGACGCCGTCGCCGTCCACCGCCGCGCCGCCGCGCGAGACGGTGACCGAACCCGCGCTCCGCACCTCCACCACGCCGCCGCCGCCGCCGTCGGCGCCGTTGCGGTCGCCGTCGTCGCTGTAGCGGCCCGCCCCGCCGATGGACCGGGCCGCGATCCCGCGCACGCCCTGGTCGAAGGTCTTGGCGCCGTCGCGCGTGGCCTCGACGGTGACGTCGCCCGAGCCGAGCAGTTCGACATGGACGTCGCCGGCCCGCCCCCCCTTGGCGAAATTGGCGGCGCTGGAAGCGCCCTCGCCGCCGACGGCCTCGGCGCCGAGACCCCAGATGAAGCCGGAACTGGTCGCCTGGATCTCCACCCGTCCGTCGATGGTCAGGGTCGCCGATCCGTAGCCGCCGCCGTCGCCGCCCTTCTGGGCGAAGAACGGGTTCGCGTCCTGCTTGCCGCCGGCGCCGCCCTGGGCCTCGGCGTAGATGCCGGCGACGCCGTTGGCGCCGGTCCCGATGATGCCGATGTCCCCCAGATGGAACTGGGTGACGGTCACCGCGCCGGCGCCGCCCCCGGCGCCGCCGTCGCCGCCGCCGCCGGGGCTGTAGGGCGCGTCGGCGCCGTCGCCGCCCCTGGAGCGGACGAAGATGCCGAAGAGCGCGCCCGAATCGTCGCCCACCCCGGTGAAGCCGTCGTCGCCGTTGCTGGTCGATGCGCTCGGGTAGAGCCGCAGGGCGCCGTTGTTGAAGAGGGTGGCGGCGCCGGCATCCCGGCCCGCGAAGCCGTTGCCGTCATCGTCGTAATATTGGCCGAAGCCGCCCTGGAGGCTCAGCTTCAGCACGCTGGTCGCGCCGCCGGGCGCCGAGAGGTTCGAGCTGTTGTCGAGGGCGTAGCTGGCCGGCGCTTCGTCGGGGCCCGGCGCGTTGACCACGGAGACCGAGTCGGCGCCGGAATTGGCAGGAACCGTGCAGGTCGTGTTCTGGTTCGAGACCGGCGTCGGGCACGGATAGGGCCCGGCGAAGGCCGGCGTGGCGAGGATCAGCGCGAGGCCGGTGCTCGACAGCATCAGGGCGGGACGCGGATGGGCGCGCAGGCTGGCGCGCAGCAGCGCGGCCTCGCCCGCGGAGCGGTGCGATGAAGTCATGTCAGGATCTCCGAGAGGTTCCGGCGCCAGCCCGGGGGCCGGCATCGATCAGGTCAGGCGGCGCGATGGCCGTGTTTCGAACCAGGACGGACGTTTCCCAAGACCGGCCTGTCGCCGCAACGGCTCCGCGCGGACCGCCTTCCGCAAAATCCGAACATCGTCAGATGGCGTCGCATGAAGCACCCCCAAGTACTTGCAACCGTCCCCCTTGCTCACTCGCGCATATCTATGCGGGAACGCCACGTCATCGCTCAAGCGATTTGTTTCCGGTTTTGTGAGAAATGTTTCCACATCTCGCCCAGGGGACCGCGCCGCGGGACTTGGAAACGCGAACGCCGCCGCCTCCCGGAGGAGACGGCGGCGCTGGCGAAACCCTGCTGCAGTTGAGCGGATCAGGTCTTGGCGGGCTCGGAAGACGTGGTCTCCGCGTCCTGGATCCCAGCGTCGTAAACCCTCGGATCGGGAACCGGCGCCTCTCCGGGCCGCGGCCCTTCCAGCGAGGCGAGGATCACCGGAAGCAGCGCCATTTCGGCCGCGCGCGATTCGCCCGCGCCCATCGGCTGCTTCCAGCTCAGCGTGTCGACCGCTTTGCACGACGCGCAGACCGGGGACCACGCCTCATGCACCTGGCCGCAGACGTCGCAGGTCCAGGCCTCGCCGCGCGGGGCCGAGAGCGCCTTGGCGAGCCAGGCGCGCACGACATGGTCGTCGGCGCCCGAGCCGCGCTCCGCCGCCGCCATGATCGCGAGCGTGCGGGTGGTGGGGCGGGTCTGGGCCAGATCGCCGAGCGCCTTGCGGGCCCCGGGGAAATCCTCGGCTGCCAAAGCCAGCTCCGCCTCCAGCAGCTTCGATTCGACGTGATCGAAGTTCTCCGCCGTCAGGCCGCGGAAGCGCCTGCGGCGAACCTCCGGGGTCTCTTCGGGGTGGAGGGCGGCGAAGGCGGCGGCGATGTCGGGATGCGGCGCGAGCTTCCAGGCCTGGCGCAGGATCTTCTCGGCCTTGGCGGTCTGCCCGTCGCGGCCGAGCTGAAGGGCCGCGGCCACCGCGGCGGGGGCGAGGGCGGGGGACCGACGCTGCGCCTCCAGCGCCGCCTCGCGGGCATGGGTTTCGTCGCCCGCCTCCAGCGCCGCCCGGGATTCGGCCAGCGCCAGCACCGCGTCGCGACGCGCGCCCACTTCGCGCGGCAGCGCGCCGACGCGCACTTCCGCGGCGAGCGTGCGGCGGGCGGCGGCCCAGTCCTCATGCCCGGTCTGCAGGTCGAAGAGCCGCGACATGATCTCGCCGTCGCGCGGCCGCAGGGCGAAGGCGCGTTCGGCGAGCTTCAGGGCGCGGTCGTCGTCGCCCTTCTCCTGCGCCTGCTCCAGCAGCCCGCGCACGCCGAGCGCCTGGGTGCGGGGGTTGCGGGCCATGGCCTTGTAATAGGTCTCGGCCCGGTCCTGCTGGCCGGCCTGGCGCGCGGCCTGGGCGGCGATGATGTTGGCGAGTTCGGGGCGGTCGAGCATCCGTCCCGCCCGCTCGGCCTTGGCCAGCGCCTTGCGGGGGTCGTTCTCGGCCAGCGCGATCATGCCGTTGGTCAGCGCCTCCAGGCCGCGGCGCGTGCGCGACCGGCCGAAGAAACGGTGAATGGCGGTCTCGTCCCCGGTGAAGAAGCGGATGGTCGCGATCAGCAGGCCGATCAGCTGCCAGGCCAGCCACAGCGCCAGCACGGCGGCGAGGAACAGGGCCACGAAGGTCAGCGGGTCGAAGGCGTAGGCCCGGCCCGCCCAGGTGATCTCGATCCCGCCGGGGGTGTCGAGCAGCACGCCGATCCCGTAGGCGACCGCGGCGGCGAGCGCCACGAACAGGGCGGTGCGCAGAAGCAGCCAGATCATCGCGCCGTTCCCTCCATAACGCGCCCGTTGAGGACGCTTGCTCTTGCGCCGATCCGGCCAGCGCGGCCGGGGGCGGAGCGGGCCGCGGCCCGCTGAAAAAGGCTCGCCCGGCTCATCCGCCGAGCTCCACGCGCCAGGACGCGGCGGCGGCCACGGCGGCCTGGCGGGCGCGGGCGTCGGCCAGCCAGTCGGCCATCGCCTCTTGCGCCGGATGCGGGATGCCGCTCAGCGCCTCGAGCGCCGCGGAAAGCTCGCCCTTGCGCAGGGCGGCGGCGGCGCGGCCGAGCCGGGCTTCCAGCCCGTCGCCCTCCATCGCCTCCACCGGCACGCCGGACACGCGGGCTTTCAGGGAGGCGGTGGCGCGGTCGAAGAAGCCGTCCCCGGCCTCGGCCAGCCCCTGCGCCTCCATCGCGCGGCGGCCGGCGTCGGTGAAGCGTTCGCGCAGCGAGGCGAGCGTCGGGACGCCCCCCGCGGCGGCGGCGGCCAGCGCTTTCGGCGGCTCGGCGAAGGCCGAGATCGAGGCGAGCGGCTCCTGGAAGGCCAGCCCCTCGTCCAGCGCCTGACCGATGGCGCGGAAGCCGGCGGCGAGCGTCGCGCGCTTCTCGGCCGCCTCGGCGTCGGCCTGGGCGGTCTGGGCGGCCTGCTCGGCGGCGGTGGCGCGTTCGTCGAAGCGGGCTTCGGCGGCGTCGACGCGGCTGGTCAGCGCATCCACCTTCTCCGACAGGCTCGCGGCCCGCTGCGAGGCCGAGGCGAGGCTCGCCGCGGCTTCGGGCGGCAGGTCGCCGAGCTGGGCGAGGGTGGAGGACATCGCCTCCATCTCCCCGCGGAGGCTGGCGATGGCGGCCTGGTTGGCCTCGCCGAGATCGGAGCCGCCGGAGCCGGAGCCCGAAGCGGCCGGGCCGGCGCCTTCAAGCGCCTCGATCCGGGCGCCCAGATCGTCGAGCCGGGCGGTGACCGGGCCGAGATCGGGGGCGTCGGGCGTCGCGGTTTCCAGCGCGGCGATGCGGCTTTCGAAGCTCGCCCTCAGCGCGGCCAGATCCTCCGGCGACACGGCGGAGGCCGGGGCCAGCGCCTCGGCCACCGGGGCGGGCAGCATCGGCAGCACCCGCGGCAGCGCCCAGAGCGCGATGGCGGCGCCGACCAGCAGGATCACCAGACCCTGCAGCGCGCGGGCGGCGAGGCTGGTGCGGCCCTGGTCCTCGACCTCGTCCTCGGTCGGGTGGTCGTCGTAATAGGGGGCCGGCGCGGGCTCGGGGTCCGGATAGGGCGCGGGCCGCTCATCGGGTTCGGCGGTTTCGCTGGCGGCGAGGTCGGAGCCGGTGTCGAGACCGGCGGCGAGCTCGGCTTCGCCGGTCTCGTCCGCGTCCGGGTCGCGGCGGGGCGCGTCGGACGGGTCGCCGTGATCGTAGGCGGCCTCGGCGTCCTCGCGGGTCGGATAGCCGTGATCGGCGTCACGCGAGCCTTCGGGCGCCTCGACCACGGGTTCGGACCCGGCGATGTTTTCGGAGGGCTCGTGCGCCGGGAAGCCGGGATCGTCGGCGTCATGAGGGGCGTCATCAGGCGCGACGTCGGGATCGACGGGGACCAACTCCGCCCCCGCGATGTCTTCGGTCTGGTCTTGGGGCCGGCTCTCCGGGCGCAACCCCTCGGCAGGCGTCGCGGCCTGCGGCTCGGGTGCGTCGTCCGGTTTTTTCTCGTCGGTCATCTCGCGGTCCTGTCTTCCCCTGATCGCCCGGCCTCGGCGCAGGGTCGAAACTATGGGATCGTCGCCCGACAGAACAAGTCGCCGCGGTGCGGCGAACCGCGCCGGCGACGGATTCGGAGGAGAGCGTAGCGCATCCCGCCACGATTGGCGCGGTTTCGCGAGAGGAGATCTGCGGAATTGCGACCTTTTTCAGAAAAGTCGGCGGTTTTCGAAATGGCCGGAACCTGCAAGGGACTCAGCGACGCCCGGCCCGCATCGCATCGCGCATCGCGGGACCGGAGGGGGCGGCGGCGATGCTCAGCGCCCTGAAGCCGAGCGGGCGCAGAGGGGCGGCGGCGGCCTCGCTGATCGCCACGGCGACGACGGCGGAGAGGTCGAAGCGGTCCCCCAGCAGGCGGGCGAGCTGGCGCGCGGCGCGGGGCGAATAGGCCGGGATCACCGCCACGGCGCGCGCGTCGAGCGCGCGGACCGCGGCGTCGGGCAGCGCGGATTCGAGGCGCATTTCGTAGACCACGCTTTGGGCGACCGCGAAGCCGGCGGCGCCGAGCGCGCCGGCGAGGTCCCCGGTCCCCTGCCGCCCGCGCAAGTGCAGCAGGCGGGACCCGGCCGGCGCGCC
>NZ_JBSRTQ010000098.1:0-16795 GCF_055129145.1 Albimonas sp.
TCTCCAGCCGCTTGGCGTAGAGCGACATGCCGACGCCATCGTGCCAGAGGACCTTCAAGAGCGACCCGCCGCGCCCGCGGAAGACGAAGACGTCGCCGGCGTGCGGGTCGCGCTTCAGACCCTCCTGCACCATCAGCGCCAGCCCCGGCATGCCGCGGCGCATGTCGGTCACCCCGCCGGCCAGCCAGACCCGCGCCCCCGGCGCGAACGCGATCATCGCGGGTCCGGCGCGTCGGCCAGGCGCGCCACCGCTGCGGGATCGACGTCCGGCCCGACCGTGATCCGCCGGCCGTTGCTCAGCACGATCTCGATCCGACCGCCGCGGCGGCCGCGCTTCGCAGGCGCGGCCGGAGCTGGGGCCGGGGCTGTTCGCGCAATCGGCAGATCCGGCGCCACCGTCACCGGCGTGAAGAAGACCGGCCCGGCGAAGCCCAAGCGACCCTCGTCGCGGGCGCGCCGCCACGACATCAGCAGCGTCCGCGAGATCCCGTTGCGCCGAGCCGTCGCCGAGACCTGTCGATGACCGAGGTCGCTCTCCTCGACGATCCGAAGCTTCTCGGCCTCCGACCAACGGCGGCGGCGGCCGGTCTCCACGATCTCGAGCCGCGAGATCAACGAACTGTCCTTATGGGCTCCCATAAGGACACTGTGCCGTCAGCCCGGACCGGAGCGCACGACGGTTCTCACCGGAGGGTTACATTTCAGGCGCCTCGGCGGAATGGCACGAGGGAGCCCCTCGCGAGGCCGAGAAGCTGCGAGCCTGCTTGTCGACGCTGTTCAGTGTCGCCGTCGGCAAGACCAACAAGATCTCGGCGCCTGGCTCTCCCTAGACTTCGTCAATCCAGTCGCCAGCCTCCGCCCTCCCTCTCGCAAGGCGGCGTCGCGCAAGGCAACGGACGCCGACCCTGCTCGCCGGGGCGCCCGCCACGCTCGACCGCAGTCTCGCCCGCCGGTCCAATCAAGGGGGGTGGGTCTTCCCTTCGCCCTGCGCCCGCTCCTGACGGTGTGGGCCGTATCTACGTCGCCGCTCAGCGCAACCCGTCGGCACGTAGCTGGAAAACCGATGGAGCCGATGGCTCGGAGAGCTTGCCGCGGAGGGCCCGTGACGTTTGTCGCACAAGGCCTCTCCACGTTATCCCGACAAAACCAGGGCGTTTCGTTGGAAGCGCACGCGTCATCGTCGCCAAGCTGCGCCGAGCCCTCGTGAGGGCGCGGCCCTGATCGCTTGGCGCGGCTTCGTTCACGACCAGCCAAGCGCCGCTCGGGCCTTGAAAGGACAATTCGCGCAGGAAGTCAGTCCGGTAGGTATCGCCCTCTGACGGAATGATGGCCATGCCCACCGCCTTGCATCGCCCAAGTTACGGTGGCCGACTGCGAGGGTGAACTTCAATGCGAAAGCAAGAAGGTCCTCGACGCAATCGAAGCCTTTGCGGACGATGCTCGAAGCCTGCTCGCGGCAGCCTCAGACCTTGGGCTGGTCTCCTAAGCCGGACGAACGCTCCTTCGAAGCGGAGCGCCCGGTATGAGCCGCGGGCGACCGGTGGGCGGTGATCAACAGCGCATTTCGGATTCACCGGAGTCGCCGGGCTTGCCGGGCAAGCCCGTCGCTGGCGCTAGCCGACGAACACCCAGTTGCCCGCGGCGTTGCAGCGATACACGCCTTCGCCGCTTCCGTCCGACATGGCCATCTGACCGGAGATCGCCGAACTTGGCGGCGCTACCGTCGGCTGCATCGCGAGGGTGTAGGCGCTGAGGTTCATGCGCCGCTCATCCGCCTCGATATAGATCGTTCGGTCGGCTCCGCCGGTTTCCCTTGCGATAAGCTCGACGATGCCGCCCTTCTTTTGCGACTTCAGCACGAATTTGGCGCCGTCGGACCCCGGGATCTGGCCCACGATCCCGCCGCTGAAGGTTTCGTAGACGGCGTCGCCCACATTGACGAAGCGCGATGGACCGTCGTTGGTGCGATATTCTCCGATCCAGACGGGCCCCGATCCGCTCGCCGCATTGACGTCCGACAAAATATCGCCCGCGCCGGAGACGGTGGCGCCGTTGATCATCACTTCCCCCACCGTGCCTTCAAGCGAGATGCAGGGGACCGTGACCGTCGCGCCCATGTTGAAATCTGGCGACTCGATGCGGATCAACTTGGCCATCGGTCCGGTGGCGCCCGCATGTCCGACGCAGATCGCGGCGATGGTCGGACGCGTGGCCGAGGCGCCGCTTCGCAGCGCGTAGAGACGGATGTTGTCGCCGTCGATCCGAATGCCGCATGGCGAAGTCTGCCCGGCTGCGGCGTATCCGCCGAATTCGCCCCCGGTGATCGTCCAGGCCGTCTGTCGTCGGGGTTTTCCGACCACCGCAGGATCCATCATCGGCCGGCTTTTCGCGGGCGTCGGCAAGGCTCATGAACCCGTGGGCATTCAGACGCTCCGCCCTCAGCTTGCCGCCGAAGCCTCGATGAGCCCGTTGTCGGTCGCCTTTCCGGGGCGCGAGACGCCGGGGGTGGCGTCATTGGCGCAGGCTCGCAGATCCATGTCGCGGGAAATGAACGCGGCGCCGTCATCGACCCGGATCCTCCGAGGATCGCCCAGTCGGCCGCCGCATCTCGTCCGGCAGCAGGCCCGCGCAGTTCCCGCGCCAGGTGAAACAGGTCGCCTGGCCGATGCCCGCCTTGCGGCGGACCTCCGCCGCCGGGGCGCTTTCCTCGATCCGCTTCAGCACGAACGCCTGTCTCGCGCGTCCGAAAACCTCGATGCCTTCATGGTCTCCGCCCCTTTCTCCCATGCCGAAATCGTCGCGGGAAACTCCACCGATCCGCGATCCGGTTTTCAGCGGGCAGAGCAGGGGCGGGCTTAGGAAATGCGGGCCATGGCCGAGCCTGCCGCGGGGGCTCGCTCGCGCGAGGGAGGGCACGTGACAAAGACCTTCTCAAGGTGAGGATGCCGCCGGAAGCGTGATCAAACGCGCCGAGACTGCGACAGCCCCCTTTCAGGCGCCGATGGACATGCGGCGCCGCTTTGCGCTCACGACGCCGCGCGGTGGCGGCCGCTGATCTTCAAGAGCGGCGCGCCCGCGACGCCCACGGTCAGCATCGCCAGCCCGACGGCCTCGCGTCGGGTGATCTGATCGCGAAACGCCCGGCGGGTGACGACCTGGGCGAAGAGAATTTCGGTCAGCGCCGCGGCCCGGACGAGCGACGCCGACTGAAGCGCGAAGGCCAGAAACCTCAGCTGCGAGGCGAAGGCGCCCGCGAAACCGGCCGGGAGCGCCTTGCCCGGGCTCCGCAGCAGGCTGCGCAGAACCGTCCATTCGGTCCAGGCCAGCCAGCTCGACCGGACGACCACCTGAAAGCACAGCGCGCAGACCAGCGTCAGGCTGGCGCCCATCAGGAACAGCCCGCTTCCGACTTCGAGAATCCCGCCGCGAAACGCCACCGCCGACACCGCGAACAGCGCGCCGGACGCGAGGCCGAAGCTCACCGGCCGCATCCAGCCGGGCTGCCGCATCGCCGCGGCAGGCCAGGACAAGGCCATCACCCCGAGCGTCGCGAGCGCGACCGCTGCGGTCGCCAGCGGGCTGATGGTCTCGTCCAGCAGGAGCCAGGAGGTTCCGACCACCATCAGCGGCTCGGACCTGGTGCAGGCGATGAAGATCTCGAACGACCGCGTGCGCATCGCCGTCAGCATCAGCCCCGTCGCCGCGATCTGCGCGAGCGCCCCGACCGCCGTCATCCGGACGAAGCGCAGGCAGGGCAGCGGCGCAACAACGCCCGAATTCGCGACGATCAGAACCAGGAACAGGATCCCGAACGGCAGACCGTAGAGAAAGGGCGCTTGGGTGGCGCCCACCGCGCCGATCGTCTCGGTCAGTTCTTTCTGGAGCTTGTTGCGCAGGGTCTGCGAGAAGGCACCGACCCGCGGAAGCGGTCAGGCCGCCGCGGCGGTCCTCTCCTCCAGCGACGGTCGCCGTGCGTTCCAACCCGCGGCGCGCTCATAGGCGTCCCCGGCGCGAAAGCAGGTCGCGTGGTCGAACAGATTGCCCGCGCGTTGCAGCGAGAGCGGCATGCCGTCGGCGTCGAAGCCGTTCTGCACCGACAGGGCAGGGTTGTCGGTGGCGTTGAACGGCGTGGTGTAGGACCTGTGCGTGAAGAGCCATTCATGCGGGGTCGGCTCCAGCGTTCCGGCGGCGCCGGTGCTGGGGGTGGCGATCAGGTCGACGTCGCGAAACGCCGTCTGCGTGGCGGGGGCGAGCTGGGTGCGCATGCGCATCGCCTTGGATGACGTCCTCCGCCCGGAACAACGCGCCGCACTGGATCCGCCAGCGCAGCGACCCGCCCGGAATCTCGGGCGTGTCGCGCAAGCTGCGCTGGTGGATGGCGAAGAGCTCGGCCATGACGATGGTCTTCTTGGACTCCGAACAGGCCTCTAGGCACGGCAGCTCCCCATCGCGCAGCGTCGCGCCGAGGGGACCATCACCTCCAGCGAGGCTTCGAAGGCCGCGCGGACTTCGCCTGCGAAAGACGCCTCCTCGAACAGCCAGCGGCGCGGCACGCCGATCACGAGGCGGCGGCGGTCGCCGGTCAGGGCGGCGGCGTAATCGGGCGTCGGTTGTCCGGCGCTGCCGGGGTCGCTTGGGTCGTGCCCGGCGATGACCGCCAGCATCAACACGGCGTCGCGGGAGGAGCGCGCCATCGGCCCCGCATGATCTTGGGAGAAGGCGTTCGGAAACACGCCGCGCCGGCTCACCCGGCCGTAAGTCGCCTTCATCCCGGCGATGCCACACGCCGCCGCCGGCAGGCGGATCGACCCGCCGGCGTCGGCGCCGATGCCGCAGGGGACGAACCCCGCCGCGAACGCGGCGCCGGCGCCCGAGGCCGATCCCGCCGGATGCCGATCGGTGTTCCAGGGATTGCGCGCCGGCGGGCCGACCACGTCCCACGACGGTCCGCGATGCGCGAACTTCCAGGCGGTGGTCTTGCCGAGCAGAACGCCGCCGCCCTCGCGCAGCCGGGTCTCGACGAACGCGTCCGCGGCGGTCACTTGCCTCGGCGAGGCTGGGGGCCTGAGCGATCTCGGGTCGTGGTCAATGCGCTCCCGGGCTTCATGCGGCGCCCGGGCCCGTCGTCGGCCCGACCGCCGTCGGGCGGGAAACATCCGGGGAACCGAAATTACACAAGCATTTCGAACCCGTCTCCCCAATACTCACGGCAACGATGCCGAGCGCGATGGTGCGCTCGAGAACATCGAATCGCATGGGAGGAACCGACATGTCCGCACTTGGACGGAGTCTGCTCGGCGCCGCGATCTGCGCGCTTGGCGTGCATGGCGCGGCGAAGGCCGAGCCCCTGAAAATCGCCGTGGTCGAAACGCTTTCGGGCCCGCAGGCCTCGACCGGCCTGCTGATCAAGGCCGGGACCGACTACGGCGTGAGACGGATCAACGCCGAGGGCGGCTATGGCGGCGAGCCGGTGCAGGTCCTCGACTATGACAACCAGGGCGGGCCGGTGGGCGCCGCCGACCGGGTGAAGGCCGCCATCGCCGATGGCGCGCGGATCATCGTGCAGGGCGCGTCGTCGGCCATCGGCGGCCAGGTGACCGAGGACGTGCGCAAGCACAACCTGCGCAATCCCGGCAAGGAAGTGATCTACATGAACGTCGGCGCCGAGGCGCTGGAGCTGACCGGCGACAAGTGCCATTTCCACCACTTCCGCTTCAACACCAACGCGGTGATGCGCGTCGCGGCCCTCGCGCCCGCGATGAAGGAGGCCGGACTGCTGGACGGCGGCGTCTACGCCATCGACCAGAATTACTCCTGGGGCCAGGACATGGAGAACGCGATCGTCTCCTACGCCGACAAGGTCGGCTACGAGGTCGTCGGCAAGACCCTGCATGACGTGAACAAGATCCAGGATTTCTCGCCCTACGTCGCCGATATCGACAAGAGCGGCGCGACCGCGGTCATGACCGGCAACTGGTCGAACGACCTGCTGCTGCTGGTCAAGGCCGCCAACGACGCCGGCCTGAAGGCCAAGTTCGGCACCGCCTTCCTCGATCAGCCCGGGAACATCGCCAATGCCGGCGCCATCGCCGAAGGCCACTACCTGTCCTCGGTCTACAGCGCCGAGGCCGCGGGCGAAGCGGGCGCGGCCTTCTTCGAGGACTACAAGGCCTTCACCGGCCACTACCCCGTCTTCGTCGAGCCGCAGACCGTGCAGGGTTTCGAGATGCTGGCCGCCGCCCTGAAGGCGACGCCCCAGAAGGACGGCAAGATCGACGTCAACGCCATCGGCCTCGCGCTCGAGGGGGTGACCATCGACAACGGTCTGGGCGAGATCTCCATGCGGGCCGAAGATCACCAAACCCAGCAGCCGATGGTGGTCTCGGTCGTCTCCAAGGACGCCAAGTACAAGGTCGACGACACCGCCTTCGGCTTCAAGCCGGTCAAGGTGCTGACGGCGGCGGAAACCTCCACGCCGGTGCAGGAGGCTTGCAAGATGAAGCGGCCGTAAAGCCCGCCCGCTCCGCCCGACCCGCGCCCTGCGACGTTCGATCGAGCCCTGAAGCCCAGGGTTCGCTGGAGGAGGCTGGATGGAACAGCTGCTTTTCGCCGTTCTCAACGGGACCATCTACGGCCTTCTGCTGTTCATGGTCTCGGCGGGACTGACGCTTATCTTCGGCATGATGGGCGTGCTCAACTTCGCGCACGCGTCGTTCTACATGCTGGGCGCCTATTTCGCCTACTCTCTGCAGGCATGGGTCGGGTTCATCCCCGCGATTCTGATCGCCCCCCTTCTGGTGGGGGCGATCGGGGTGGGGGTGGAGCGGTTCTTCCTCCGCCGGGTCCACAAGCACGGGCACGCGCATGAGCTGCTGCTGACCTTCGGCCTGTTCTTCATCTTCTCGGAGCTGGTCAAGCTGGTCTACGGCAACTACCCGGTGGACTACCGTATCCCCGAGTTCCTCCGCTTCGCCGCCTTCTCGCTGAGCGGGCTGGATTATCCGTTCTACCGGCTGTTCATCGGGGGCGTGGCGGTGGCGATGTTCGCGGCGATCTGGTTGCTGCTGACCCGCACAAGGGTCGGCATCATCGTGCGCGCCGCCATCCATCGCCCGGCGATGGTGGAGGCGCTGGGCCACAACGTGCCGCTGGTGTTCATGAGCGTCTTCGGCATCGGCGCGGCGCTGGCGGCGGTGGCGGGCGCGGTGGCCGGCGCCTTCTACACCACCAATCCCAACATGGCGCTGGAACTCGGCGTCATCGTCTTCGTGGTCGTCGTGGTCGGCGGGCTCGGCTCGCTCGAGGGGGCGATGCTCGCCTCGCTGCTGATCGGGATCACCACCTCGCTGGCGGTGGCGGTGGACGCGAGCCTCGCCGACGCGCTCGACCTCGTGGGCCTGGGGGACGCGGCGCGCGACTTCGGCGGGCTGCTCGACGCGGACCTGCGCGGGCTGGCGGCGACGCTGCCGTATTTCCTGATGCTTCTGGTGCTGCTGCTCCGCCCGGGCGGCCTGATGGGCGAGGGCGACTGAGATCATGATCCTGCGCATCCTCCTTTTCCTCGGGATCGTGGCGGCGCTGGCCTGCGTGCCGCTCGTGCTGCCCGAAACCTATGTGAACGCCGCCATCCAGATGCTGATCGCGGCGCTTTTCGCCACCGCCTTCGGCTATCTCTGCGGGCAGGGCGGCATGCTGTCCTTCGGCCATTCCGCCTATTTCGGCCTCGGCGCCTTCGCCGCGATCCACGCCATGAACGCGTTCGGCGGCGACGGCCTGCTGCCGACGCCGCTGATCCCGCTGTTCGGGGCGGCCGCGGGGCTGATCTTCGGGCTGATCGCGGGCTGGTTCGCCACCAAGCGCAGCGGCGTCTACTTCGCGATGATCACGCTGGCGGTGGCCGAACTCGTCCACGCGCTCGCCCCCCATCTGAAAGAGACTTTTGGAGGCGAGGGCGGCATCTCCACCTTCCGGATGCCGGCCTGGGGGGTCAGCTTCGGCTCCAGCGACGAGGTCTACTGGCTGGCGCTGGCCTGGACCGCGATCTGCATGGCGCTGCTGTTCCTGCTGACCCGCACGCCGTTCGGGCGGGTCGCGGTGGGCCTGCGCGAGAACGCGCATCGCATGCGCTTCATCGGCTACGAGACGCATCGGCCCAGCGCGCTGATCTTCGCCATCTCGGGCATGGTGGCGGGCGTCGCCGGGTCGCTGCAGTCGCTCAACATCGAGGCCGCCAACTACGTGGTGTTCGAAACCAGCGTCTCGTCGGCCGTGGTGCTCAACAGCTTCATCGGCGGGGTGCGGGTGTTCTTCGGCCCGGCGATCGGCGCCGCGCTGATGTCGTTCTTCGGCTATGTGACCGCGGACATGACCCGGTCCTGGCTGCTCTATCAGGGGCTGATCTTCGTGCTGGTGATGATGTTCCTGCCCCGGGGCCTGGTCGGCGAGGTGGTGGAACGGCTGCGCGGCGGCGCGGAGGAGCGGCGCGCGCTGCGCCCGTCGGCGCTCGCGGCGTCGGCCGTCGGCGTGCTGAGCGGGGCGGTCGGCACGGTGCTGCTGGTCGAGATCCTGCAGCGGCTGCTGGCGGACTCCTATGCCGGCGCCGCGGGCGGCTGGCCGCCGGTCACGGTCTGGGGGATGGAGTGGTCGCCTCTCTCGCCGCTCACCTGGCTCCTGCCCCTGGCCCTGATCGCGATCAGCGTGGCGATCTTCCTGCGCGGCCGACTGCGGGAGCGGGCGGCGGCCCCGGCCGGCGCACCGGCGGCGGACGGCGTGACGAAGGAGGCCGCGCGATGACCGATACGGTCCTGATGCTCGACGCGGTGGACAAGTCCTTCGGCGAGGCGCGGATCATCCAGGGCGTGACCCTCGCCGTCGAACGCGGCGAGAAGCACGCCATCATCGGGCCGAACGGCGCCGGCAAGTCGACCCTCTTCCACCTGTGCTCCGGCCAGTTCACGCCGACCCGCGGGCGGATCCTGCTGAACGGGGCGCCGATCCATGGCCTCGCGCCGCACGAGGTGAACCGGCGCGGCCTCGCCCGGTCCTTCCAGATCACCAACATCTTCCCCGGCCTCAGCGTGTTCGAGAACCTGCGCCTGTCGGTGATGCGCCGGCGCCGGCAGACCTATGTGTTCTGGCGGGGCGTCGCCGGCCTGCGCGAGACGACCCGGCGCACGGAGGAGATCCTCGATCAGGTGCGCCTCGCCTCGCGCGCCCATGACCTCGCCAGCGCGCTGTCCTATTCCGAGCAACGCGCGCTGGAGATCGGGATGACGGTGGCCTCCGACCCCGAGGTGATCCTGCTGGACGAGCCGATGGCCGGCATGTCGCATGAGGAGAGCACCTACGCCCTCGCCCTGATCCGGGAGATCGCGGCGTCGCGGACCCTGATGATCGTCGAACATGACATGGACGTGGTGTTCTCGCTCGCCGACCGGATCAGCGTGCTGGTCTATGGCGAGATCGTCGCCACCGGCATGCCTGACGAGATCCGCGAGAATCCCCGCGTGCGAGAGGCCTATCTGGGCGAGGAGGCGGTGTGATGGCGCATCACGACGCGACGCTTTTGTCGGTGCAGGACCTGCACGCCCATTACGGCATGAGCCATATCCTGCAGGGCGTCGATTTCGACCTGCGCCAAGGGGAGATCGTCAGCCTGCTGGGGCGCAACGGCTCGGGCCGCTCGACGCTGCTCAAGTCGATCATGGGACTGGTGACGCCGAGCTCGGGGCGGGTGGTGCTGGCGGGGCGGGATCTGGCGGGGTCGCGGCCCTTCGCGATCTGCCATGCCGGCCTCGCCTACGTGCCCGAGGAGCGGGAGGTGTTCCACAACCTGACCGTGGACGAGAACCTGGCCATGGGCGTGCAGAAGGGCGTGACCGGCGCGCCCGCCTGGACGGTGGAGCAGATGTTCGACTACTTCCCCCGCCTGCGAGAGCGGCGCAACACCCGCGCCGGGTCGATTTCGGGCGGGGAGCAGCAGATGCTGACCATCTGCCGCTCGCTGCTCGGCAACCCGCTGGCGATCCTGATCGACGAGCCGACCGAGGGGCTGGCCCCGCTGATCGTGGCGGTGGTGGCCGACGTGATCCGGGACATCAACGCGCGGGGCGTGGCGGTGCTGCTGGTCGAGCAGAAGCTGACCATCGCGCTCAAGGTCTCGCACCGGATCAGCGTCATGGGCCACGGGCGCATCGCGTTCGAAGGGACCCCGGCGGAGCTGGAGGCGCATCCGACCGTCAAGCGGGACTGGCTGGCGCTCTGAACCGGGGCCCGGGGCAGGGCCGGGGCGCTCGATCATCGCCCGGACGGCAAGACCACCGAAGGCACGGCGCCCGCCCCTTTCCAGGTCGAAGGCTCGCCGGAGGCGGAGATGGGCGCCGCCTCGCGCCGCGCCCGGCTCCGCACCGGCGCGGATGGGTGCCATGCGTTCCGGACGGTGACGCCCGCGCCCTGTCCGATGACCGATGGCGGCCGGTCGGGCGGAGGCTCGAAGCCGCGGGCCGCCATCCCTGCCGACCCGCGCATGTCCTTTTCAGGCTGCAGAACCCGGCTTCGAGAGGCGGGTGACCCAGGTCTTCGCCGAAGGCGACGCCTTCGGCGACGGCGACGCTGTTTCCCGCGTGACGGACAGTCTCGTCGAAGCCGAACGCCCCGAACCCGCGGGAGCCGCGCCCGACGGAACCGAGCAGGCGTCGGCCTGGCGTCACCTCGGACAGGATTTCCGTCCGCGCCCGGCTTCCTGAACCGCAAGACCCCTCCCATCCGCCAGGAGATCAAACATGCCTGCGCTCGACCACGCCGCGCGCAGGCTGATCTTCGAGGTCGCCCGCTCTCGGAACGGGTGGCCGGCCGGATGCGCCGTCGGTTGAGGCGCCTGGCCCGGACGCGGCGGCTGAAGGCGAGGCGCGATCAGCGAGGGCCGCAGCGGGACCATCCCCGCCCTGCAACAGGAAGGCGTTGGCGGTCGCCTGTCCGGGGCGCGGACGTCGCCCTCGACGATGGTCGCCGCTGCGTTCGGTCGCGCTGGACCTGGCGGAATGTCGCCGAAAATCGGGCGCCCGATCGCATCTCGACGTGAGCGTCCCCGTCGCGACGAGACCGTAGCGCGATCGGACCACCGGGCGAAGCCTTCGCGACCTCGCGCGGGATCGCCGCCGCGCGGGGCATCCGCGCGCCGCTTCGCCCGGCGTCGGTGCGTTCGGCGTGACGAAGCCCTGCCTGCGCCTTCGCGCCCCTCTTCGGCCGCGTCCCATGCGTTCCGCTGAAAATGCCGGACCGCCGAGCCCGAGACGGTCAACCTCCGTCCGATCCCTCGGCTCCCGGGACCGCACCACGCCGCAGCGACGCGTTCTCCCGCTCCAGTTCGGCGATGCGCTCGCGAAGCGGCTGCAAGGCGGCGGTCATCTCGTGCAGGGTGTAGCGCGGGGTGATGTGCTGCGGGCAGTTCCAGTCGAAAGCGTCGAGGCGCAGTCGGAAGATCCGCTCGGGCTTCGCCCCATAGGCCTTTTCGGCCAGGCCCTCGGTCAGCGCCTCGGTCAGCGCGGCGTCGGCGTCGAGCGCCAGCGTCTCGACATGAACGTAGATCTTCAGACGCGCCCGCCTCGGGTAGTCCACCAGGATCAGGCAGGCGCGGTCGTTCGCCCCCAGGTTGCCGGTGGTGATGTACTGGCGATTGCCCCGGTAGTCGAGGAAGGCCAGCGTCCGGTCGTCGAGCATCTTCAGGAAGCCGGGAGGGCCGCCGCGATGCTGGACATAGGGCCAGCCGGATTCCGAGACCGTCGCCATGTAGAAGCTGTCGCGCTGCGCGATGAAGGCGGCCTCCTGCGGGGTGAAGCGGTCGGACTCGCGCCGTCCCTTGAAGTCGGTCCACAGATGGTCGGCCCCCATCTCCGCCTGCGCCGCGCGCACGCTCGGCGTCGCGGCGATCTCCATGAATCCATAGGCCATTGCTCGCCTCCTCCGTCCTCCGCCGCCATGGGATCATGCGATGCGGCCGATGAAACCCGCGCGGCGCCCCGGGGGCGCCCGGCACGCGCATCCGAACGCCCCCCGCAAACTGGCGCGGATCAGCCGGCGGCCCTCGCGGCCTCCTGCGCGCGCGCATAGCTCTCGATCACCGCCGCGTAGTTCGGCGCGGCGAGACCGTAGAGCGTCGCGAGCTCCGCCGCCTCGGGTCGCGCCCAGGTGCGGTGCAGCTCCGACAAGAGCGCATTGGTCGAGGTTGGCTTCACGCCCCCCTGCACGAAGCGGGCGAGGGAGACGCGCGACGCCATCTCGCTCGGATCGCCCGAGGCGTCGATCACCGCATAGACGTCGAACCCCGCGACGACGGCGTCGAGCGCGGGGAACATCACGCAGACGCTGGTCCAGACGCCGGCCATGATAAGCGTGTTGCGACCCGAAGAGCGGACCTCGGCCACGAAGGCGTCGTTGTCCCAGGCGTTCACCTCGCCCTTGCGGGGCACGTAGACGGCGTGCGGGGCGTGGGCGTGGATCTCGGGCATCAGCGGCCCGTTGGAGCCGGAGGGCTCCGACGCGGTGGTGATCACCGGAATGCCGAGCAATGTCGCCAGCCGCGCGATCATCTCCACATTGCGGCGCAGGTCGGCGACGGGGATGTCCTTCACCGTCTGGAAGAGGCCCGATTGGTGGTCGAGCAGCAGGATCAGCGTGTCCGACGGATCGATCAGCGCGGCGCCGCCGCCGGAGGGGAGGACGCTGGATCTGGGGGAGGTCATCTGTGGTCTCCGTGGCTTTGGGCGGGTCAAGGGGAGCGAAGGCGTCGCCCGAGGAATTCGCGGATCAGCGGAACCATCTCGTCCGCCTTGTCCTCGAGCGCGAAATGCCCGGTATCGAGGAAGTGCAGCTCGGCGTCCGGCAGGTCGCGCAGGAAGGCCCGCGCGCCGTCGGGCGCGAATATCGGGTCGTGCTCGCCCCACAGGATCAGCGTCGGCGGCTGATGCGCGCGGAACCAAGCGTGGAAGGCGGGGTAGAGGACGAGGTTGGTGCGGTAGTCGAGGATGATCTCGAACTGGATCTCGACGGCGCCGGGACGGTCGAGGAACAGTTGGTCGTGCAGCCAGGCGGCGGGGTCGATCCGGGTCGGGTCCTTCACGCCGGTCAGATACTGGAACTTCGTCCCCTCCAGGCTCAGGAACGGCCGCATGGCGTCGCGCCTGGTCTCGCCGGGATCGGCCCAGAAGGCGCGGGTTGGGGACCAGAAATCCTTCATCCCGTCTTCGTAGGCGTTGCCGTTCTGCACGATCAACGCGGAGACCCGGTCGGGGCGTTTCAGCGCCAGCCGGAAGCCGGTCGGGGCGCCGTAGTCCATCACGTAGAGGGCGTAGCGGGCGACCCCCAGCCGCCCGAGCAGCTGGTCCACCACGTCGGCGAAGCTGTCGAACCCATATGCAAAACTCCCGAGCGGCGGCATCGAGGTGAGCCCGAACCCCGGCAGGTCCGGCGCGATCACGTGCCAGCGATCCGCCAGCGCCGGGATCATGTTGCGGAACATGTGCGAGGAGCTTGGAAAACCGTGGAGGAGGACGAGGACCGGCGCTTCGGCCGGCCCTGCCTCCCGGTAGAAGATCTCCAGCCCCGCGACCGTCGCCGTGCGGTGGTGGACGACCGGCGGGGGCGGGGCGACGGTCTCCATGTCAGGCGCTCGGCCCGGCGGCGTCTTCGATGAAGTCGGCCACCGCTTCGGGATGGGACAGCATCACGGCGTGGCTGCTGTCGATCTCCACCTGCCGCGCCCCGATCCGGCCCGCCATTCTGCGCTGCGCGCTCGGCGGGATCATCCGGTCGCGGGCGGCGACCAGGTAATGTGTGGGCCTCGCTTTCCACCCGATGCGGCGCGCGGTGGCCGTCGCCGCGCCGAGGCCCCAGGGCGTCTGCGCCGCGGCCATGAAGCGGGTGGTGGCCGGGGCGACATCGGCGCCGAACGCGTCGGGGAACCGCGCCGGGTCGACGATCAGGAAACCGTCCTGCAGCGGCAGCAGCGGGGCTTTCGCCTCCCCCGGCTCGGCCGGCGGTTCATTGAGCGTGGCGACCGACTCGCCCCGATCCGGCGCGAAGGCCGCGATATTGGCCAGGGCCATGACCTTGGGGTGATCGCCCGCTTCGGTCACCACCGCGCCGCCATAGCTGTGGCCGACGAGCACGACCGGATGGCGGGCCGCGGCGATCACCCGTTCGGTGGCCGCCACATCGCCGTCGAGCGTGATCGTGGGGTTCTGCACCACCAGCACCTCGTGACCCCGGCGGGTCAGGATCGCATGCACCGCCTGCCATCCCGACCCGTCGACGAAGGCGCCGTGCACCAGCACGATGGAGAGCCCCGTCTCGTTGTCCTGCGCGACGTCGCCCGTCGCGAAACCGGATTCGATGTTCAACATGAGCCTGGCTCCCTTGATGGCCGATATGCAGGGCCTAGTCGCAGAGCTTGCGGTCGAGGAAATCGCGGATCAGCGGGGCCATGACGTCGAGCTTGTCCTCGAGCGCGAAATGGCCGCTGTCGAGGATATGCATCTCCGCCTCGGGCAGATCGCGCAGGTAGGGATGCGCGCCGGGCTCGGGGAAGATCTCGTCGTTCTTGCCCCAGACGATCAGGGTCGGCGGCTGATGTTCGCGGAAGAACGCCTGGAACGCCGGGTAGAGCGGGACGTTGGTTCCGTAGTCGCCGAGCAGGTCGAGCTGGATGTCCCGGTTGCCGGGCCGGTCGAGCCGCGCCTGGTCGATGACCCAGTTGTCCGGGCTGATCCGGGCCACGTCGCCCATGCCGTCGGTATACTGGAACTTCGTGATCTCGGGGGTGACCAGGATGTCGAGCGCGTCGCGGTTCGCCTGCGTCGGCTCGGCCCAGTAGGCCTTGATCGGATCCCAGAAGGCGGCGAGCCCTTCCACATAGGCGTTGCCGTTCTGCACGATCAGCGTCTGCACCCGCTCGGGATGCTTCAGCGCCAGCCGGTAGCCGATGGGCGCGCCGTAATCCATCACATACATGCTGTAGCGCTCGGCCCCGAGCTTCACGGTCAGCGCCTCGACGATCTCGGTCAGATGGGCGAACGAGTAGTCGAACGTCTTGTGATCGGGCGCGCCGCTCTGCCCGTAGCCGGGATAATCGGGGGCGATCACGTGATAGCGGTCGGCCAGCAGCGGGATCAGGTTGCGATACATGTGCGACGAGGTCGGGAAGCCGTGCAGCAGCAGCAGCACCGGCGCGCCCTTCGGTCCCGCTTCGCGGTAGAACACGTCGACGCCCTCGATCTCGACGGATTTATAATGGATCACCGGCACGGCGTAGGCGGCCGGTCCGGCGCTGGGCGCGGGGCAACGGCTCTGCGCGGCGGCCGGGCCGGCGAGCGTCGCGCAGGTCATGGCGATCGTGAGCAATTGTCTCATGGAACGTCTCCTTCAAGCCGACGTGGCCGCTCTCCGGCGTCCCCGTGACTTGAAGCTATCGCGATGGCGGCTCGGGCCCGAGTTAAGCGAGGTTAAACGGAGGGGGGCGATGGGCGTCGCCGCCGGTGGGCCGACGGTCGATCATGGCGCGCCGGCGAAGCCGAGGGCGACGGAAAGCGCGCCGCGCCTCAGGCGCCGATCCGCTCCAGCAAGGCGCGCGCATCCCCGAGATCGCCGGTATCGAACCCGTCGGCGAACCGCGCGTAGACCGGGGAGAGGATCCGCCTCGCGTCGCCTCTCAGGCCCTGCTCCATCAGCAGCGCCGCCAGATCGCGGGCGGCGCGCAGCGTCCAGGCGAGGCAGTTCAGATCTTCCGCGACCCTGACCGCCTCGCGCAGCGTGGCCTCCGCGTCGCGCGGCCGTCCCGCCGCAAGCTCGGTCGCGGCCCTGAGGCGCAACAGCTCCGGCAGGCCCCAGGGTTGCGGACTGGCGGCGAAGATATGCTCCAGCACCCGCGCCGCGTCCGTCGCCTGCCCGATCTCAAGCATCGCCTGCGCAAGGATCGTGTAGCGCGCGCTATGCCCGATCTGCGCCATGCCCGCGCGCAGATCGTCGAACGCGGCCCGCAGGCGGCGCGGATCGGGCGGGTCGTCGGAATAGGCGGCGAGGACCACGTCGTAGCAGCGCGCCACCGGGATCCAGGACGGCATGGCGTGGCGGGTGATCGCGTCGGCGAACCCCTCGACGCAGCGCCTGAGCTCGGCGATGTCGCGGCACTGGAGCAGGGTCCAGATCACGCCATAGGCGAGGCAATGGATCAGCGTCAGGCCGTGATCGGCCGCCTCCGCGTCCCGCGCCACCTCCCTCGCGATGCGCCGCGCCTGCCCGGGGCGGCCCACGAGCCAGGTCACCGCGCCGAGCTGCACCTTGACGTTCAGCCTCTGGTCCACCTGGAACCGCGGCGCGCCGTGTTCCGCGACGCCTCGCATCTCGTCCGCCAGCCGCTCCAGCCGAAGATGCGCGGCGGCGAAGTCGTAGATCCGGATCTCCCATTGCGCCTGGATCTGCTCCGCTTCCCACATCGCGGACGGGTGGCCCGCCCGCGCCGCGGCGTCCCGCATCGCGCTGAGCGTCTCGAGAATGCTCTCCTCGCCCCTCATCAGCTTGTAGGTCGCGAGCGCGCCCAGCGCCCGACACTCCGTCGCCGGGTCGTCGGTCTCGCGCGCCAGTCCGACCGCGGATTCGAAGAGCGCGACCGCGCCGCCGGGATCGCCGGGCAGATAGGTCCGCGCCTCGGCCAGACCGATGACCAGGCTGAGCTTGAGGGACGCGTCGGCGCCCTCGATGCGCGCGAGCGCGCCCAGCGCGCGTTCGATGGCGGTCCGGCTTT